>NZ_JBMDKW010000011.1:0-118595 GCF_057809915.1 Sphingobium sp. FG11 | reverse complement strand
TCCTTACAGAGCCTGAATCAGATCGCGCCTCTCAAATCAATGGGTCCTGACCCTAGCAAATGAGGATGCCGATCGGGCCGCAATCGGTCTGGATCACGTCGAGCGAATCGCCGCCCTTGATGTTCCACCAAAAGGCTTCGTTGGGGGTCGGATGGATCTTTTCCTGTGTATGCACCGATCCGTCGCGCAGCGCGACATAGGCGATATTCTGGATGTCACCATCCTCCGCCCGCGTCGGGTGCGAGCCGCCAATGATGTTGATATTATATTCGAGCGCCATCCGCGTCAGCTCTTTGGTCAGGCGCGGGGTGTAGCCGGTCAGCCGGTCGATCGCCTCGATCGGCGTCAGCTTCTTCGTCTCGAAGGACAGCAGGGGCAGGGTGAACAATTCGGGAAAGACGATGAAGTCTGATCGATAATCGGCCGCGACATCAACGAAATATTCGATGTTACGGATGAAGGCGTCGAAATCCGCGACCGCGCGCGCCTGCAACTGACATGTGGCGAGGCGAACGCTTTCGACCCCGCGTGGCACGCGCATTTCCGGCGCTTCGTCGGGATTGACATAGGGATTGCGCCAGACGAGATGGGCGGCGTGGCCGTCCGACTGCTTGTCTTCGGGCAGGTAGTTTTCGAGCACGCCGAGCGGTTCGAACTGGTTTTTGAGCTGGAAGCTGACGACCTGATCGCGGATTTTGCCGGTTACGACGCGGTCGAGATAATCCTTTGGCCCTTCGACCTTGCGCTTGGCGCGCAGATAGCCGGGCATGCGGCCGGCGATGACGATGCCGTGCAGGTCGAGCTGTTCGGCCAGTTCCTTGCGCTCGTCATAGAGGCGCTGGCCGATGCGCAGGCCGCGCAGCTTGGGATCGACCGCCATCTCATAGCCGTAGAGCCATTCACCCGCCGCGCTGTGGCGCGTGCCGAAGCCGTTGGCGGTGATTTCCTCCCAGTCATGATAGGCGAAGGCCATGCCCCGGCTGACCCGCATCGTGGCGCAATAGCCCACGACCTTGTTATCGTAGAGCGCGACGAAGCAGCCATCGGGGAAATTGTTGATCTGACCGCGCACGGTGGCGGGCGAATAATTGGGCAAGCCGGGATAGACCCGCGCGATCAGGCGCAGGATGGCCCGCACGTCCGATGGCACGGCGGCGCGGACTTCTAGGCGCTTTTTCGCAGTGGTGGTCATGGGAGTCCGTTCGGCGGGAGAAGGAGCGGGAACGAAAAAGGGCGCCGCCGGATACCGGCGCCGCCCTCATTCCGTTAGCGTATTGAAACCATGGGCAACCCCATCGGTTCCACGTTCCTTACGCCGCCTTGGACATTTCCGCTTCCAGGTTGACGCGGATCTGTTCGAAGAACTGCTCCGTCGTCATCCATGCCTGATCGGGACCGATCAGCAGCGCCAGATCCTTGGTCATCGCGCCACTCTCCACGGTTTCGACGCAGACGCGCTCCAGCGTTTCGGCAAAGGCCGTAACTTCGGGCGTGCCGTCGAACTGGCCGCGATAAACGAGGCCCTGGGTCCAGGCGAAGATCGACGCGACCGGATTGGTCGATGTCGCCTTGCCTTGCTGGTGCATGCGATAGTGGCGGGTGACGGTGCCGTGCGCCGCTTCGGCTTCCACCGTCTTGCCGTCGGGCGACAGCAGCACGGACGTCATCAGGCCGAGCGAGCCGAAGCCCTGCGCCACGGTGTCCGACTGGACGTCGCCGTCATAATTTTTGCATGCCCACACGAAATTGCCGTTCCACTTGAGCGCGGAGGCGACCATGTCGTCGATCAGGCGATGTTCGTAAACGATGCCGGCCGCCTTGAACTTGTCGGCGAAGTCCGCGTCGAACACTTCCTGGAACAGATCCTTGAAGCGGCCGTCATAGGCTTTGAGGATGGTGTTCTTGGTCGACAGATACACCGGCCAGCCACGGTTGAGGCCGTAGTTGAAGCTCGCCTTGGCGAAATCGCGGATCGATTCGTCCAGATTGTACATGCCCATGGCGACACCGGCGGCCGGGAAGTCGAACACTTCATATTCCAGCTCTTCGCCGTTCGTGCCGGTCCATTTCATGGTCAGCTTGCCGGCGCCGGGAATCTTGAAATCGGTCGCCTTATACTGATCGCCGAACGCATGGCGGCCGATGACGATTGGGTCGGTCCAACCGGGGACGAGGCGGGGCACGTTCTTGATGACGATCGGTTCGCGGAACACGACGCCGCCCAGAATGTTGCGGATCGTGCCGTTGGGCGACTTCCACATTTTTTTCAGGCCGAATTCCTCGACCCGCGCTTCGTCGGGGGTGATGGTGGCGCACTTCACGCCGACGCCATATTGCTTGATCGCGTTGGCGCAATCGACCGTCACCTGGTCCTCGGTCGCGTCGCGATTTTCGACCGACAGATCATAATATTTCAGGTCGACGTCGAGATAGGGAAGGATCAGGCGCTCGCGGATCCACTGCCAGATGATCCGCGTCATCTCGTCGCCGTCGATCTCCACGATCGGGTTTTTGACCTTGATCTTCGCCATGCGCCTGCTTCGCTTTCTTCGCTTGGGTTAAATATGGGCTTGCCCTAGGCAAAGCGCCGCCAATGTTCAACCATCCAGAGCGGAATATCTGGTTCCGCGATGCGCGCGCCGGACCCGCGGACGGCATCGGTCGTTGTCAGGGCAACTCTCTCTCCCTAAAGACGGTGGCATGGAAAATAACGAGATCACGATCGCTGCCGGCGGCAATGTCAAATGGCGCTTCCCGGCGGTGCATCCCGAAGGCGTCAAATTCGGCCTGATCGCCGCGGCGATCACCGGCGTCTTCTTCCTGCTCGGGTGGAGCGTGATTGGCTGGCTGATGCTGATCGTCACCGGCTGGGTGCTGACCTTCTTCCGCGATCCGGTTCGCGCGGTGCCGCAGGATGACAATGCGATCATCGCGCCCGCAGACGGCCTCGTCACGCTGATCCAGCGAGTGCCGCCGCCGCGCGAGATGGCGGGCATCGATGGCCTGGGGGATGCGCCGATGATCCGCGTGTCGATCTTCATGAGCGTGTTCGACGTGCACATCAACCGCACGCCGATTGGCGGCACGATCAAGGCGGTCGTCTATATTTCGGGCAAGTTCCTCAATGCCGATCTCGACAAGGCGAGCGAGGATAATGAGCGCCAGCATATATTGGTGGAGCGCCATGACGGGGTGCGGATCGGCTTCACGCAGATTGCCGGGCTGGTGGCGCGGCGCATCGTGCCGTTTGTGAAGCCCGGCGATATGGTCGCCGCTGGCCAGCGCATCGGCCTCATCCGCTTCGGCAGCCGCGTCGACGTCTATCTGCCCGCCGGCACCGCGCCGCGCGTCATTCTGGGCCAGCGGACGGTGGCGGGGGAAACCATTCTGGGCCAGATCGGCGACCGGCGCGTGATCGCGGGAATTCAGCAGTGACAAGCGTTCGGGTGCAATCGGGTGCGGCAGGATTGGCCTTGGGCGAGGCGGAGGAAGCATGACCCGCCAGCGCCGTCCCATCCCGCGCGGCCTGCGTCGGGGCATCACCCTGCGCATGGTTGCGCCCAATGCCGTCACGGCGATGGCGATGTGTTTCGGGCTGACCGGGGTGCGATACGGTATATCGGGCGAATGGGAGCGAGCGGTCCTGTCGATTCTCATCGCGGGCGTGCTGGACGGGCTGGATGGCCGCATCGCCCGATTGCTACGGGGCGAAAGCCGGTTTGGCGCGGAACTGGATTCCCTGTCCGATTCGATCGCATTCGGCGTGGCGCCGGCCCTGATCCTCTACCTCTGGTCGCTTCAGGCCATGCCGAAATTCGGCTGGATTTTCGCGCTGGCCCATGCGCTGTCCTGCGCGCTGCGCCTCGCGCGGTTCAACGCCAATATCGATGCGGACATTCAGCCGCATAAATCCGCCGGTTTCCTGACCGGCGTTCCAGCTCCCGCTGGTGCGGGCCTTACCTTTGTGCCGATCTATCTGTGGCTGGTGACTGGCGAGCCGATCTTCCGCGCCTGGTATGTGGTCGCGCCCTGGACGGCGTTCATCGCCTTTCTGATGATCTCCAGCGTTGCGACCTACACCTGGTCCGCGTTGCGGCTGCGCAAGCGTATAAGGCTGGAGGCGATTGCACTGGCGGGTCTGCTGGCGGCGCTGCTGATTACCGATCCGTGGCTGACATTGCTGCTGATCTGCGCTGTCTATCTGGCGCTGATGCCGTTCGGCATGGTCGCCTATGCGCGGGTCCGGCGTCAGGCGGCGACGATCGCGCCGCCGCCCGCCTGAGGTCAGGCGGCCAGAATATCCGAACGTGCAAAGCTGGACCCGCGAACGGCCTGCCGCATCGCGCGGGGCCGGTTGACGCGGACATGATAGACGGGCGGCGTATCGGGCATGGGACGGAACAACAGGGCAGCCGCCATTTTCTCGTGATAGAGCGCGAACATCCAGGCAATCGTCCCGGTCGCGAGGAGGAAGGCTGCGGAAAATGTGATTGCTGCGATGACGGCGAACATAGTGCCCACTTTCTGTCTTGCCATTTACACGGCTTGGCCCAGTATGGATGTTGCAACGGCCATTAACCGTATTCGTTCCATTTGTTCACTATATGTTCCGGTGTGAGGCGCGTCAAGCCCTTGCATTTGCCTTTCCGGCCCGTTAATGCGCGCCCATTCCACATGGGAATCACCATATCCGGTGCCGGCGGCGTCTTTCAGATGCTTTCCCGGTTCCTGATTCCCAGAGGCAGCAACCGGAAGGAGAAAGACAATGGCGGCACCTGTCGTCACGATGCATCAATTGATCGAGGCTGGCGCCCATTTCGGCCACCAGACCCACCGCTGGAACCCGCGCATGAAGCCGTACATCTTCGGCGAGCGCAACGGCATTCACATTCTCGACCTCAGCCAGACTGTCCCGCTTTTCGCGCGTGCGCTCGACTTCGTGTCGGCCAGCGTCGCCAGCGGCGGCAAGGTGCTGTTCGTTGGCACCAAGCGCCAGGCGCAGGACCCCATCGCGGAAGCCGCGCGTCGCTCGGGCCAGCATTTCGTCAACCATCGCTGGCTGGGCGGCATGCTCACCAACTGGAAGACCATTTCGGGTTCGATCAAGCGTCTCAAGACCCTTGAGGAAAAGCTGTCTGGCGACACCCACGGCTTCACCAAGAAGGAAGTGCTCCAGATGACTCGCGAGCGCGAGAAGCTGGAAGCGTCGCTTGGCGGTATTCGCGACATGAACGGCATTCCCGACATCATGTTCGTGATCGACGCGAACAAGGAAGAACTGGCGATCAAGGAAGCCAATACGCTCGGTATCCCGGTCGTCGCGATCCTCGATTCGAACGTCTCGCCCGACGGCATCGCTTTCCCGGTTCCGGCGAATGACGACGCCAGCCGCGCGATCCGCCTCTATTGCGACGCCATCGCCGCCGCCGCCACCAAGGGCAACCGTGGTGCGCAGCAGGCTTCGGGCATCGACATCGGCGCGCTCGACGAGCCGGCAGTCGAAGAGGTCGTTGCGCAGGCCTGAACCGCCGTCGCGCAACTGCAATAATGACAGGTCAGGGCGCGCTCTTCGGATGCGCGCCCTCCTGCATATTTTACCAATTTCATAGTAGGAGGCTTTAACATGGCCGAGATTACCGCTGCCGCCGTCAAGGAACTGCGCGACCGTTCGGGCGCGGGCATGATGGATTGCAAGAAGGCGCTGACCGAAGCCAATGGCGACATCGAAGCGGCAACCGACTGGCTGCGTGCCAAGGGCCTTGCCGCCGCACAGAAGAAGTCGAGCCGCACCGCTGCCGAGGGCCTCGTCGGCGTCGCCGTCGCCGGCACGAAGGGTGTCGCCGTCGAAGTGAACAGCGAGACCGATTTCGTCGCCAAGAACGACCAGTTTCAGGATTTCGTCCGCTCGGTCGCGCAGATCGCGCTCGCCAGCGGCGCGGCCGACGCCGAAGCGCTGTCGTCGCAGGCCTATCCCGCTGGCGGCACCGTCGCTGAAAAGCTGGTCGCCAACATCGCGCTGATCGGCGAGAACCAGAATCTGCGCCGCGTCGGCCAGGTGGAAGTGACAGAAGGCGTCGTCGTCTCCTATGTCCACAACGCCGCCGCGCCGGGTCTGGGCAAGATCGGCGTGCTGGTCGCGCTGGAGGGCGATGCGCCCGCCGACGTGCTGGAGCCGCTTGGCAAGCAGATCGCGATGCATATCGCCGCCGCTTTCCCGCTGGCGCTGTCGGCCGACGACATCGATCCCGCCCTGCTGGAGCGTGAGCGCGCTATCGCCGCCGAAAAGGCGACCGAGGAAGCGGCCAAGACGGGCAAGCAGATTCCGGCCGAGATTCTCGCCAAGCGGCTTGACGGTTCGGTCGCCAAATTCGCCAAGGAACAGGCGCTGCTCAGCCAGCTGTTCGTGATGGACAACAAGACCCCGATCGCGGATGTCGTCGCCAAGGCCGCAAAGGATGCGGGCAAGTCGATCACGCTCAAAAACTATGTGCGCTTCCAGCTCGGCGAAGGCATCGAGAAGGAAGTCAGCGACTTCGCCGCCGAAGTCGCGGCTGCCGCTGGCGTGTGATCCGGCCCTTCCCGTTTGCGGGGAGGATCAGGGCGACGGGCCGCTCAGCGGTGTATTTTCCGCGCAACGGTTCGAAATGAAAAAGGGGAGCGTCACCATGACGCTCCCCTTTTTCGTTATGGGCTGTCGACGGTCCTGACCCCCCGCATTATTTTCTGGCTTGGAAACGAGCGCCATATTTACATGGCCATCCGTCACTTTAAGCTGTCCGCTATATCTGGGGGGATGGCATGAGGCGTTTTCTGGCGGCTGTCGCGATGTTGGCGGCAATAATGGTGGGCGCGGGCCAGATGATGGTCGCTCGCGCGGCGCCGTCGCTCTCGGTTTACGGTCAGCTGCCGGGCCTCGAACAGGCGGTGCTTTCTCCTTCCGGCGACAGGATCGCGTTGATCGGCATCATGGCTGGCGAGCGGCGGCTGGTTGTGATCGACAAGGCCGACAAGCCGCTGTTCGTCATGCCCTTGGGCGATGTGAAAATCCGTGGCGTTTACTGGATCGGCGAAAGCCAGGTCATGATCTATAAATCCGATACGGTCGGCCTCGGCGTCGGCTTCACCGCCGAACAGGCGGAACTTTACTCTGCCGTGATCGCGTCGATCGACGGGAAAAAGATCTGGACTGTGTTCCAGAAGAGCAAGGACATTACCGGCGGCGTGCGCGGCTTTTACGGAACGATCCAGCGCGGCGGGAAATGGTATGGCTATTTCGGGGGAATCACGCTCGAAAAAGACGGGGCCGGCGAACCTATCCTGACGAGCACCAAGCCAGTGCTTTACGAAGTCGATCTGGAATCGGGTGCGCCGCGCAAGATCGGCGCGCGTTCTGAAGAGGGCATCTATCGCAGTTGGGCGCTGGGGCCGGACGGCACGGTATCCGCGCGACTCGACTATATATCCAAGAGCGGAAGCTGGGCCATCCGCAACGGTGCAGGAGAAAAAATCGCATCGGGCATCAGCAAGCTGGCCGGCGCCGATCTCGTTGCATTGGGCAATGGGGGCGACACCCTGATATACAGTCAGTCCGACGATGACGATGGCGAGGTTCATTGGTTCGAATTGCCGCTAGCCGGCGGTGAGGCCAAGGAGATATTGACCGATGTCGGGGTCGAACAGGCCTATATCGACCGACGCAGCCGCCGGTTCATCGGCTATGCCCTGACTGGCGACATGCCCGCTTATCGTTTCCTCGACGCTCATCAACAGAAGGTAGTCAACGCCACGCTTAAGGCCTTCCCCGGCCTCGCCGTCACGCTGATCGACTGGAACGACGCGTTCGATGCGCTGATCGTCAAAACCGAGGGCGGTGACGATCCGCAAAGCTGGTGGCTGGTCGATATCAAGACCGGCCGGGCTTCGCCACTCGGCCAGTCCTACCTCGTCCCGGCAGCGGAGGTGGGGCCGGTGAAGATCATCCGGTACAAGGCGGGCGACGGCACCGAAATCCCCGGCATTCTCACCCTGCCTCCCGGCCGCGAGGCGAAGAACCTCCCCGTCATTATCTTTCCCCATGGCGGGCCGGCGTCGCATGACTCGCTGGGCTTTGACTGGTGGGCGCAGGCCTTTGCCGCGCGCGGTTATGCGGTACTCCAGCCCAATTTCCGGGGATCGACCGGCTATGGCCCGGCATTCGAGCGCGCCGGGTATGGCGAGTGGGGCCGCAAGATGCAGACCGATATGTCCGATGGCCTCGCGCATCTCGTCCGTGACGGCATCGCCGATCCCAGGCGGGCCTGCATCATGGGAGCGAGTTTCGGGGGCTATGCGGCGCTGGCGGGCGTCACTTTGCAACAGGGCCTCTATCGCTGCGCGGTCTCCGTCAGCGGCATAGGCGACGTTGCCCGGATGGCGACGACGGACCTCAGGGAAAGCGGCAGCGATCCGACCATGCGGCGTGGTCTGGAACAGCAGATCGGCGCACATCGCGATTTGGCCGCGATTTCACCCATCCGCTTCATCGAAAAGGTGACGGCGCCCATTCTCCTCATCCATGGCAAGGATGATACGGTGGTGCTGTACGATCAGAGCAAGGACATGGCCGCAGCGCTGCGCCGCGCGGGCAAGGCAGTGGAGTTCGTCACTCTGCCCGGCGAGGACCATTGGCTGTCCAAAGGCGCGACCCGGCTTTCCATGCTGCAATCCGCCGTGGCGTTCATCGAGAAATATAATCCGCCCGATGGCCCGTCCGATCCGGCGCCGGTCGCCGCGACTACGTCCGCGTCAGCACAATCCGGTCACGCATCAGCGCCCTGACCGGATACAGGCCGGCATCTCGGTTAGTCTCGATCCCGGATTGATCCTAGGGAGCCGAAAACGACGGCCTTACCGAAAAGGAGACTGCGAGGGCCTTACTGACTCGCAGGATCGCGATGTCTTACTGCCCGAAGATATCGGCGACATGCGCGGTGTCCATATATTCGCGGACCTTCGTGATCTTGCCGTCATGATCGAACTCGAACAGAAAATGATAGCCATTCCCATAAGTCTTGCCATCGACCGTAATGCCGTGGCTCACGACTTCCGCCGCGACCCGCTGAAGCTCGGCGGTCGTACCCGTTACGGTCATGCGCAGACCTTGCGGGAAGACCGAGCCGAACGCGGGCATGGCCGATGCGAGTTCGGCCAGGTTGCGGGAGCCGGCGAGCGATGAGCGCCCCGCAACCCAATAGTCGAACCCGTCCGCTGCGAGAGCTTTGACGCTGCTCACGTCACTTTTGCTCATCGCTTCCAGAAAGGCCTTGGCTTGGGCAACATTCATGTGTGTGTTCGACATCGGCTTCTCCTATTTCGACATGAGTATGCTCTGTCGCTGATGGCCCAAACAGCTTGTGCACAATCATGAATCTGCCGCTGGGTCTCGCTAGCTGTATACAACCGACGAGGCCGAAAGCGATTCCGAACATAATCACGCGCGGGATGCCAGGATCGACGGGCTGTGGCGGGCGATGCGGGAAGATGTGCGGTTTCGAGGCGGAATCAGCCTCGTCTTTCCCGTAATCGCCCCCTTGGCATTCCGCCATTGCCCGCCTAATGTCCCGGCCGCTTCTCCCGCACCGACCCCAGGATGATTTTGCCCCACATGACCCGGCCAGCCTTCAAGCGAATCCTGCTGAAACTTTCCGGTGAGGTGTTGATGGGGCCGGGCCAGTTCGGCATCGATCCGGAAACGGTGGATCGCGTCGCGGGCGAGATCGCGGCCGCCAAGGAGGCTGGCTTTGAGCTGTGCGTGGTCGTCGGCGGCGGCAATATCTTCCGTGGCCTCGCTGGCGCGGCCAAGGGGTTCGACCGCACGAGCGCCGACTATATGGGCATGCTCGCGACCGTGATGAACGCGCTCGCGGTACAGAATGCGCTCGAAAAGATCGGCTGCGACACGCGTGTACAGTCGGCGATCCCGATGGCATCGGTGTGCGAACCCTATATCCGGCGCAAGGCGGTGCGGCATATGGAAAAGGGCCGGATCGTTATCTTCGCGGCGGGCACCGGCAATCCCTTCTTCACCACCGACACCACCGCCGCGCTCCGCGCCGCCGAGATGAACTGCCACGCGCTGTTCAAGGGCACCAGCGTCGATGGCGTCTATAATGCCGATCCCAAGCAGGTGGCCGACGCGGTCCGTTATGACGAGATCAGCTTTGACCGGGTGCTGAACGATAACCTAAAAGTCATGGATGCGAGTGCCATTGCACTCTGCCGCGAAAATCATATTCCTATCGTCGTGTTCAACATCCGTGAAACCGGCAATCTGGCGACAGTGCTGGCCGGGCAGGGCGTCGCGACGATCGTACAAAATCAGGGGAGCTGAAAATGGCCGTTTACGACAAGTCCGATCTGGAACGCCGCATGGCGGGCGCGATCGAAGCGCTGCGGGGCGACCTGACGGGGCTTCGCACCGGCCGCGCGAATGTGCAGTTGCTCGATCCGGTGATGGTGACGGTTTATGGTTCTCCCATGCCGCTCAATCAGGTCGCGACGGTTGCCGCGCCCGAACCGCGCATGTTGTCGGTTCAGGTGTGGGACAAGACCAATGTCGGCCCGGTGGACAAGGCGATCCGCTCGGCGGGCCTCGGCCTCAATCCGATCATGGACGGCCAGACGCTGCGCCTGCCGATCCCCGACCTCACCGAAGATCGCCGTAAGGAACTGGCCAAGCTCGCCAGCAAATATGCCGAAGGCGCGCGTGTCGCCGTGCGCAATGTGCGCCGCGACGGCATGGATCATCTCAAGACCGACGAAAAGAAGGGCGAGATCAGCGAGGACGAGCGCAAGCGCAAGGAGGCGGAGGTCCAGAAGCTGACCGACGCCATCATCGCCGACATCGACGCACTGACCCAGTCGAAGGAAAAGGAGATTCTCGGCCAGTAAGGCCGGGATCGTCCGCCATGACCGAAGCGCCCGCCTGCTCCTCCTGATGGCCAGCCAGATCCAGCCCGGCCTGCCCAGCGACCCGTCCCCGCCCGAATTGCGTCAGATCGATGATTCGCCCATGGGTGGCGTCGGCCCTCGGCATGTCGCCATCATCATGGACGGCAATGGCCGGTGGGCGAAGAAGCGCTTTCTGCCCCGTATCGCCGGGCATCGCGCCGGCGTGGAGGCCGTGCGCCGGGTCGCCCGCGCTGCGCAGGAACTCGGACTCGAATGCCTGACGCTTTATGCGTTTTCGTCCGAGAACTGGAAGCGTCCCGCCAGCGAAATCGCTGATCTGATGGGACTATTGCGGCATTTCATCCAGTCCGACCTGGATGAAATGCACGCTAACGGCGTGCGATTGCGCATCGTCGGCAATCACCGCGCGCTCGAACCCTCGCTGGTGAAGATGATCGACGATGCGGTGGCGCGCACCGCAGGCAATAGTGGTCCGATCATCGCGATCGCGCTCAATTATGGGGCGCAGGACGAGATCGTGCGCATGGCGCAGAAGCTGGCGCGGCAAGTGGCCGCTGGCGAGATCGCCGCGGACGATATTGGCGTGGCGCAGGTCGACGGAGCGCTCGACACCGCCGCCCTGCCGCCGCTCGACCTGCTCATTCGGACTTCGGGCGAAGTGCGGCTAAGCAATTTTATGCTGTGGCAGGCGGCCTATGCCGAGCTTTATTTTACCGACAGGCTCTGGCCGGATTTCAATCGCGATGCCCTGGTGGAGGCGCTCGACGCCTTCAGGCTTCGGGACCGTCGCTTCGGCGGCCTGTAAGCGATGGCGAGCGAACTCCGCACCCGCAGCATCGTAGGACTGGCGCTGATCGCGGTCGCGCTGGGGGCGCTGTTTGCCGGGGGCTTCTTTTTCTGGCTGCTGCTGGTGATCGCGGGCGTGCTGATGCAAGGCGAATGGGGCGATCTGACCGGCGCAAACCCCCAGACCCGCAAGATGGCGATGTTCGCGGTGTCCGTGCCGCTGGCGATCCTGTGCCCGGTCGCGGCGGGGATGTCCTGGCTCGCCTTCGGGCTGATGATGGCGGCGTTTTTCTTCGTGATCCTGACGGGGCGCTCGCTCAAGCTGGCGCTCGGCATCCTGTATATCTGCGTGCCGGTGATGGCGCTGCTGTTCCTGCGCGGGCAGGAACCGGGGCGCTTCGGCCTGCTGCTCGCTTTCTGGGCGCTGGCGCTGGTGTGGGCGACCGATATCGGCGCCTACTTTGCCGGGCGCGCGATCGGCGGTCCCAAGCTCGCGCCGCGCATCAGCCCCTCCAAAACCTGGTCCGGGCTGGCTGGCGGCGTGCTGGCGGCGCTGGTGACGGGATTTCTGCTGCATCGCTTCGCGGGACTGCCGATCCAGCTTGCGGCGGCGAGCGGATTATTGGCGGTCGCGGCGCAACTGGGCGATCTGCTGGAAAGCACGATGAAGCGGCGGGCTGGGGTGAAGGATAGCGGATCGTTGCTTCCGGGGCATGGCGGCGTGATGGATCGGCTGGACGGCGTGATCGCCGCCGCACCGCTCGCGGCGCTGCTCTATCTTTTGCTGCTGCCCGCATGACCCGCCGTCGCATTTCGATCTTTGGTGCGACCGGGTCAGTCGGCACATCGACGCTGGACCTCGTAGGCCGTGACCCGGAAGCCTATCAGGTGGTCGCCCTTACCGCGCATGGCGATGTCGATGGCCTTGCCCGCGCCGCGCGCGATCATGGCGCGCAAATCGCGGTGATCGGCGACCCGGCGCGCCATGGGGCACTGCGCGATGCGCTGGCAGGAACGGGGATCGAGGTCGCGGCGGGCGAGGATGCGCTGGTCGAAGCCGCGCGTATGGACGCCGACTGGACGATGGCCGCCATCGTCGGGTGCGCTGGCCTTCGCCCTACCATCGCCGCGCTTGCAGCGGGCGGAACCGTGGCGCTCGCAAACAAGGAGTCACTGGTGTCGGCGGGGGCGCTGATGATGGACGCGGCGACGGCTTCGGGTGCGACGTTGCTGCCGGTGGATAGCGAACATAATGCAATATTCCAGTGCCTTGCCGGAAGCCGCATCGAAGACGTCGCAAAGATTACCCTGACCGCGAGCGGCGGGCCGTTCCGCACCCGCTCGCGCGACGAGATGCGCGACATCACCCCGGCGCAGGCAGTCGCTCATCCCAACTGGTCGATGGGCGCGAAGATCAGCGTCGATAGCGCGACGATGATGAACAAGGGGCTGGAACTGATCGAGGCGGCGCATCTGTTTCCCGTCGGCCTCGACCGGATCGAAATCCTCGTCCATCCGCAATCCGTCATTCATTCTATGGTCGAATATCGTGATCGATCGACGCTCGCGCAGCTCGGTTCGCCCGACATGCGCATTCCGATCGCTCATGCACTTGCGTGGCCGCGCCGGATCGCAACGCCGTGCCAGCCGCTCGATCTGGCCCGTATCGGCCGGCTGGATTTCGAGGCGCCCGACGAGGTGCGGTTCCCCGCGCTGCGTCTGGCGCGGGCGGCGGCGGAGGCTGGCGGCACGACGCCCGCCATCCTCAACGCCGCCAACGAGGTCGCGGTCGCCGCTTTCCTGCGCGGCCGCATCGGCTTCCTTGATATTGCCACGATTGTGGAGGATGTTCTGAACCGCTATAGCGCGGCTGAGCCGCAGCGGCTGGACGACATATTGGCCGCGGATGCAGAGGCGCGCGCGATAGCGGGCCAGATAATGGAAAGATTGACGGTTTGATCCATAGCCCCGGTTTCCTGCTGACGGTTATCGCCTTCGTGGCGGTCATTGGGCCGCTCGTTTTCGTGCACGAACTGGGTCATTATCTCGTCGGACGCTGGTGCGGGGTGAAGGCGGAGGCGTTCTCGATCGGCTTCGGCCCGGAAATCGCCGCCTGGGTCGATAAACGCGGCACGCGCTGGCGGCTGGCGGCCTTTCCGCTGGGCGGCTATGTCCGGTTCAAAGGCGACATGAACGCCGCGAGCATGGCCGATCCGGCCTGGCTGCTGATGTCGGCGGAGGACCGGGCGCAAAGCTTCCCCGCCAAACCATTGTGGCAGCGGGCGGCGATCGTGGCGGCTGGCCCGGCTATCAATTTTCTGTTCGCGATTGCGATCCTCGCCACCTTCGCCTTCGTCCATGGCGAGAGCCGCACGCCGGCCATCGCCGGGCAGGTCCAGGCGGGCAGTGCGGCGGCGGCCGCCGGCATTCGGGCAGGCGACCGGATCGTGTCGCTCAATGGCCGTGAGATGGCGACGTTCGACGATATCCGCCTCTACGCACAAATTCGCCCTGGCGAGCCGGTCGAACTGGTGATCGAGCGCGAGGGCAAGCGGTTCGCGCGACAGGGGCATATCGGCAGCGTTCAGGAAGGCGACGGGTTCGGCCATGACTTCCGCGTCGGCCGCCTGGGGATCGCACCGGGCGAGCGGGTGATCGAGCCGGTCAGCCTGTGGCGCGCGCCCGTCGTCGCCATTCAGCGGACGGGCGAGATCGTGCGCACCATGGTCGAAACGATGGGCCAGATTCTGGGCGGCGGGCGATCGGTCAAGGAACTGGGCGGGCCGCTCAAGATCGCGGAGGTTTCGGGACAAGCGGCGACGCTCGGCATTGAGAGCTTCGTCTTCTTCATGGCGCTTATCTCGATTAATTTGGGGTTCATCAACCTGTTGCCAATTCCCATGCTGGATGGCGGGCATCTGCTATTTTACGGGGTGGAGGCGATAGCGCGCAGGCCGGTGAGCGAACGGGTGCAGGAATGGGCCTATAAATCGGGCCTTGCGGCCTTGCTGGCGATGATGATCCTGGTGACGTTCAACGATTTGTCGTCTTTCGGGCTGTGGACTCGTCTGTCCGGCTTGATTGGCTGAGCCGCATCGGGCAGGGAGGCGCGATTTAGCGGCGTCTTTAAGCGCATGACTTTTTTGTAAGGGTATAGCGGGTGACAGCGATGAAGAGCAGCAAGAGGCAGCGCCCGGTCGTCGCGGCCCTGTTGGCGACCACCATAGTCGCCGGGCTGTCGGCGGTGCCGGCCGTCGCCCAGACGGCGCCGGCCGCGCCTGCATCGGTTCCCGCAGCGACGGTCGCCCCGGCGGGCACGATCCGCAACATCACCGTCACCGGCCAGCAGCGGCTGGAGCCAGACACGGTCATGTCCTACACCAAGCTGCGCGTCGGCCAGAGCTTCACCCAGGAATCGCTCGATCAGGCGCTGCGCGATCTGTACGAAACCGAGCTGTTCGCCGATGTCCAGATCCGCAACGACAGCGGCGCGCTGACGATCGAGATCAAGGAAAATCCGGTCATCAACCGCATCGTCCTCGAAGGCAATAAGCGGCTTAAAGAGGAGAAGATCAAGCCCGAGATCAAGCTCGCGCCGCGTCAGATCTACACGAGGTCGAAGGTCCGCGCCGACGTTGCGCGCATCATCGAACTGTATCGCCGTCAGGGCCGTTTCGCCGCGACGGTCGAGCCGAAGATGGTCCGGCTGGAACAGAATCGCGTCGATATCGTGTTCGAGATCAGCGAGGGACCGAAATCCAAGGTCCGCCAGATCAACATCATCGGCAACGAAAAGTTCGGCGGCGGCGAGCTGCGCAGCCAGATGGTGACGAAGCAGTCGCGCTTCTTCCGCCTCTTTTCCTCAGGCACCAGCTATGATCCCGATCGTCTGGCCTATGACCAGCAGAAGCTGCGTCAATTTTATCTGACGCAGGGCTATGCCGATTTCCGCGTCATTTCGGCCGTGGCTGAACTGACGCCCGACAAGCAGGACTTCATCATCACCTATGTGGTGGAAGAAGGGCAGCGCTACAAATTCGGCGACGTGAAGGTCGAAAGCGACATTCGCGACCTGTCGGGCGATTCGCTGACCCAGCGCCTGCCGATGAAGAAGGGGCAATGGTATAATGCCAAGCAGGTCGAGGACACGGTCGATACGCTGAGCGAGACCGCCGGCCTGTTCGGCTACGCTTTCGCCGACGTGTCGCCCGACTTCAACCGTGACAAAGACACGCTGACGATGGGGATCAATTTCAAGATCGCCAATGCGCCGCGCGTCTATGTCGAGCGGGTCGATATCAACGGCAATACGCTGACGCAGGACAAGGTCGTCCGTCGCGAGTTCCGCCTCGCGGAGGGCGACGCCTTCAACAGCTTCCTCGTCAAGCGTTCGAAGGACCGGATCAACTCGCTCGGTTTCTTCCAGGAAAAGCTGGATGTCGAGCAGAAGCCCGGTTCCGCGCCAGACCGCATCGTGCTGGAAACCAATGTTCAGGAAAAATCGACCGGCGAATTGTCGCTCTCGGCCGGTTTCTCCAGCTTGGAAAAATTCCTCGTTTCGGCGTCGATCACCCAGCGCAACTTTCGCGGCAAGGGCCAGGAACTGCGCACGAGCGTCAACTATTCCAGCTATTCCAAGTCGATCGAACTGGGCTTCACCGAACCCTATTTCATGGACAAGAATATCGCGCTGGGTGGCGATATCTACCGGCGCGATCTCAACAGCTTCAACTATATCAACAATAACGACCGCAACCGCACCTATCAGCAGACCACGACCGGCTTCCAGCTGCGCGCGGGCGTGCCGATCACGGAATATGTATCGCTGGCGCTGCGCTACAGCCTCAACCTTGACAATGTGACGCTGGACCAGGCGACCTATTATACCGACAATAATAATGACACCATATTGGGTAACGGCCCCAACGATACCTGCGACCCGATCCGGGCCGGACGCTATCTGTGCGACGCGATTGGCAAGCGCACTACCTCGTCGCTCGGTTATTCGCTGATCTACGATACGCGCGACAACCGTATCCGTCCGACGCGCGGTAACAATGTCGTGCTCAGTCAGGATTTCGCGGGTCTCGGCGGCAGCGTCCGCTACATCCGCACACGCCTCAATGCGTCGAAATATTGGCCGGTCGGTGGTGGCTTCGTATTTTCGCTTTCGGGCGAGGGTGGCTATATCCACAGCCTGGAAAAGGCGCGCTACGATGCATCGGGCGCTGAAATCGACAAGGTCCGCCTGACCGACCGTTTCTTCCTTGGCGAACCGCAGATGCGCGGCTTCGACATTCGCGGCATTGGCCCGCGCGTGAAGCGCACTTACCTGACGAAGGACGAAAACGGCAATTATGTTGCAAGCAACAGCAACAATAATGTGTCGGACGACGCACTGGGCGGCAAAATCTATTATCAGGCGCGGGCCGAAATGGAGATTCCGTTGGGGTCGGGCGCGCGTGAGATGGGGCTGCGGCCCTCGATCTTCATGGATGTCGGCGCGGTCGCCGGGCTGAAGGCGCCAAAGCTCATCAACGGCGGCGGGATCTTCCCCGGTTTTTGTTCTGTGACGACCGGGACGGTTGCGGCAGATGGCACCAAGACGCCGACCGGCGCCTCCAGCGTGCCTGCCGCCAATCTGCCTACCGCGACCCAGCCCGGCTGTGCTGCGTCGACATCCACTCCGACCACCTACACCGATATCGTTTATGCAGAGGGCAGCGGCTTTCAGGAACAATATCTCGGCAATACGCTCAAGCCGCGTCTGTCGGTGGGCTTTGGCGTTAACTGGAACTCGCCCTTCGGGCCGTTCCGGATCGATATCGCCAAGGCCCTGCTCAAAGAACCAGGGGACGATACCAAACTCATCACCTTCAACGTAGGGACTCAATTCTGATGAAGACCATGATCAAGGCCGCAGCGCTCGCTCTGGCGCCCATGACCGCCATCGCGCTGACCAGCGCGCCCGCGCTCGCCCAATCGAAGCTCGGGATCGCCGTCGTCGACGTACAGCGCGCCGTCGGCACCAGCGCCGCCTATTCGACCGCGCGTACGCAGATCCAGACGACCTACAAGGCGCAGATCGACAATTTCACCACCCGCAAGAACGCGATCGACGCCGATCTGCGCGCCAAGGGCACCGCGCTCGACACCGCGATGAAGGCTGCGGGCGGCAAGCCCACGCCCGCGCTGGAAGCGCAATATGCCGCCGCCCAGAAGGCGCAGCAGAACGGCCAGGCCGAATTGCAGCGCATCGGTCAGCCGATCCAGCTCGCCAACGCCTATGTCGAAGAGCAGATCGGCGCGAAGCTGTCCGACGCGCTGAAGTCGGCGATGACCAAGGCGAAGGTCGATCTGATCCTCGCGCCCGACGCCACCGTTTCTTATCAGCCGACCGTCGATCTGACCGATGAGGTAATTGCGGAGCTTAACGCACTGGTGCCGAGCGTGAGCATCACGCCGCCCGCCGGATGGCAGCCGGGTCGTCAGGGGCAGCAGCCCGCCGCCGCCGCGCCTGCCAACCCGTCGCAGCAGCCGGCTTCGCGCTGACAGGCACGATGACGCAAACGCCTGAAAATACCGGCGAAAAGGCCGCCGCCATTGGTCCCATCGACATTCGAGGGATCATGGCGGCGTTGCCGCATCGCTATCCGTTGCTGCTGGTCGACCGCGTGTTGTCGCTGACTCCGCGCGAGTCGATCCATGCGATCAAGGCGGTCTCGATCAACGAGGGCTTCTTTCAAGGCCATTTCCCCGGTCGTCCGATCATGCCCGGCGTGTTGATCGTCGAGGCGATGGCGCAGGCGGCAGGCGTGCTGACGGTCGAAACGCTCGGTCTGCGTGGGTCGGGCAAGCTTGTCTATTTCATGTCGATCGACGGCGCGAAATTCCGCAATCCGGTCGAGCCGGGATGCCTGCTCGACCTGCATGTCGACCTCAACCAGATTCGCGGGCGGGTGTGCAAGTTCACCGGCCGCGCATCGGTAGAGGGCAAGATATGCGCCGAGGCCAACTTCGTCGCGATGATCGCCGATCCGCCGGTGGATTGAACGGGCAGGCCTTGCCCCTTGCGCTGACGGTCAAAGCCATGTAACCGCGCGCCTTCGCATATTCAGAGCATCCATGGCCGGTCGGAACCGGCCTTTTGACGGAGCAGACCCATGAAGGCCGCTATTCATCCCGACTACCACATGATCACCATCCAGATGACGGATGGCACTACCTTCCAGACGCGCTCCACCTGGGGCAAGGAAGGCGACACGATGGCGCTCGATATCGACCCCAAGTCGCATCCAGCGTGGATCGGTGGCCAGCGTCAGCTGGATCAGGGCGGCCAGGTGGCACGCTTCAACAAGCGTTTTGGCGGTCTGACGCTGAAGAAGTAAGCCTTCTTCGCGAGATAATAGGAAAGGGCGTCTGCGGGCGCCCTTTTTTTTATGCGCCGCTTGCTCCGGCGCGGTCCGCGTTGAGAAACGCCGCGACATCATCCAGCACAACGTCTTTTGACAGGAAGGTCTGGCCGATCCCGCGCGCCAGCAGGAAGGGCAGGGTGCCCGCCGCCATCTTTTTGTCGTGCAGCATATGCGCCACCAGCGCCGCGCCATCGCCCTGAACATGCGCGGTCGCAAGATCATGGGGCAGGCCGACATTTTTGAGATGCGCGGTCACGCGGTCGGCATCATCCTGCGGGCAAAGGCCCCGCCGCGCGGAATAGCGGAAGGCGAGCGCCATGCCCGCCGCCACGCCTTCGCCATGCAGCAGCCGGTCGGAAAAGCCGGTATCCGCCTCCAGCGCATGGCCGAACGTATGGCCGAGATTGAGCAGCGCGCGGCGGCCGGTGGTTTCCCGCTCGTCATCCGCGACGATCGCTGCCTTCGCCGCAACGCTGCGCGCTATGGCGTGCACGCGCGCTTCCGGCTCGCCCGCCAGCAGGCGATGTCCCTCCCGCTCGCACCATTCGAAAAATTCGGGATCGTCGATCAGCCCATATTTGACGACTTCGGCATAGCCTGCCCGCACTTCGCGCGGCGGCAACGAATCGAGCGTCGACGGATCGATCAGGACCAGCGAGGGCTGATGAAAGCTGCCGACCAGATTCTTGCCCGCGCCGGTGTTGATCGCGGTCTTGCCGCCTACCGAACTGTCGACCTGCGCCAGCAGGGTTGTCGGCACCTGGATGAAATGGCAGCCGCGCTTGAGGATCGAAGCGGCGAATCCGACCAGATCCCCGATGACGCCGCCGCCCAGCGCGACGACATGATCGCCCCGCTCGATCTCCAGCGCGAGCAGCACGTCTACCAGCTGCTCCAGCCGCGCCCAGCTTTTGGTTTGCTCGCCGGGCGGCAGGATGATGGGTTCCACGCGCACATCGGCGGCGCGCAGGCTCGCGTCCAGCCGGGGAAGTTGCGCCGCCGCGACATGGGCGTCCGTCACCACCACGAGCCGACCCTTGCGGGCATAGGGGGCCAGAGTGCCGCCTGCCCGGTCGAGCGCGCCTTCCTCGATCACGATGTCGTAACTGCGCGCGTCCAGCGCGACTCGAACCAGTGTCATGCGTTCAGTTGCTCCACGATGCGTTCCACCGCCACCTCATGCGGTCCGGCGCCGCTCTTCACATGGATGGGGCACAGCGCGTATATCGGGTTACGCAGCGCCGCCAGTTCGGTCAGCACGGTGCGCGGGTCCTTGTCCTTGAGCAGCGGCCGGCCTTCCCGCCGCGACACGCGATCGACCAATATGTCGATATCGGCGTCCAGCCAGATGGCGGTGGCATGATCCAGAATCAGGGCGCGGGTGTCCTCCTGAATGAACGCGCCGCCGCCGGTGGCGATGATCTTGGGCGCGCCATCCATCAGCCGCGCGATCACGCGCCGCTCGCCGTCGCGGAAATGCGCTTCGCCATAGCGGGCGAACATCTCGCTGATCGTCATGCCCGCCGCCTTTTCGATTTCCTCGTCTGCATCGACGAAAGCAAGGCCGAGCCGGGCGGCGAGGCGACGGCCGACCGTGGATTTGCCCACGCCCATCATCCCCACCAGCACGATGGGTCCGCGCTTGGCCGGGGAGAGGCCAGATTTGCTGTTTCGCTGCATGGCGACCGGGGCTATACAGCCACCCGTCACAGAGGCAAATCGCAACTTTTCCGCTATCGGCCAGGCCGCAGAAGGTCCCATGAAGAATAGTCGTTCCTACAGCAGTTTCGAAGGCAGTTCGCGTCGTCGTTCGCGCTTGCCGATCATCCCGATCCTCATTGTCGCAGTCCTGGGCGGTTTGCTCGCCTATGCCTGGTCGCGCGGCGGGGAAAAGCCGCAGCAGCGGGTCGAAAAAGTCATTCCCGCCGAAAAGCTGGGCAAGTAACGCCGATGCGAAGGCAGCGGGGGAATGTGAAATGGGCGGTGGGCACGCTCGCCCTCGCGCTGGCCGTGCCGGTGATCGCTCAACAGACGCCCGAATCGCTGCTGCCGCCCGGTTTCGGCGATGCGCCGGAGCCTTCCGCTCCTGCCGCGACGCCGCGTGCACCAGTGCCGGCGCAGGCTGGCGTGCCGACCCCACCCCCTTTGCCGAGCCTGACGCTTCCGCCTGAAGTCGCTAACAGCGCCCAACCCACGCTGACGCCGGAAGAAATTGCGGCGGAAAAGGCGAAATATGACCTCCCCGACAGCGCGCGCCGTTCGCTCGATCGCATTGGCCCGCTGACCCCGGACGAGCGCGGCTTCGCGCCCAATGCCTTTGGCAACCAGTCCGGCCAGTTCCTCGCCACGCTGATGCGCGAGACCCGCGCGCCGATCGTATCGCGCTGGGCATCGATTCTGCTGCGCCGGGTCCTGCTGAGCGCGGTCGATACGCCGCATGATATCGACGGCGCGGATTTCGCCGCCGAGCGCGCCTGGCTGCTGCTGCGCATGGGGGAGGCGGATAATGCCCGGCTGATGATCCAGAGCGTCGATCCGGATCGCTACAGCCCGCGCCTCTACGCCATCGCCATGCAAACCTATCTGGCGACGGCGGACCCGGCGGGTCTGTGCCCGCTGTCGGCTGGTGCGCTGCGGTTCAGCAAAGAGCCGGGCTGGGGCATGACCGGCGCGATCTGCCCGGCGCTGGCGGGCGATCAGGGTTCTGCCAGCGGCGCGCTCAACCAGGCGCAGCGGCAGGGCGTGGTGCGTGGCGTCGATTATCGCCTGGCCGAAAAGGTGGTCGGCGCCGGGTTCAACGCGCGCCGTTCGGTCAAGATCGAATGGGACGGCGTGGACGGGCTGACCGCCTGGCGCTTCGGTCTGGCGACAGCCCTTAACGTAGAGATTCCCGATGCGCTGTACGGCACGGTCGGCGCGCATGTACGGGCGTGGGAAGCGCGCGCGCCTGCCTTGTCGGCGGTTCGCCGCTTGCCCGGCACGTTGATCGCGACCCGGCTCGGCGTTTTTTCAAGCGAGGCGCTGGTGGGTTTCTACGGTCAACTCGCCACCGATGGCGATGTGCCGGCGGAGATGGCCGACCGGATCGACGCGCTGCGCGACGCCTATGGCGCGCAGACCGTGGGCGATCGGATCGAGGGGATGCGCAAGCTGTGGCAGGATGGGGCGAGGCCGGACTATGTCGGCCTGATCGCGACGGCGCGCGCGGCGGCTGCCTTGCCGGTGGCGCAGGCGGACGCGCGCGACGCGGCCAATCTGGTCGCGGCGATGCTGAGCGCGGGCTATGATCGCAATGCCGCTCGCTGGGCGCGGGCGTTGGGGCAACTGGACGGCGATGGCGCATCCGACTTCTGGGCCTTGCTGGCGGTAGGTGCGCCCGCTCCCGCCGTCGATCTCGGCAGCAGTCGCATATCGGCCTATGTCGATGAAGCGGGGGCGGTGAAGGGCCGCATGATGCTGGCCGCGCTCATCGGCCTGTCGCGTCTTTCACAAGGCGACGCGGCGTCGCTGGCGAAGGACAAGGGGCTGGTTCTGTCCGCCAATAGCGGCTGGTCACGGGCGATCGACGCGGCGGCGCGGCGTGGTGAGCAGGGGACGGTGGCGTTGCTGGCCGCTGTCGGCATGCAGACGGCCAGTTGGGATCGGCTTCCGCCGGCGCATCTGTATCACATCGTCGCCGCGCTGCATCAGGTGGGACTGGACCCGGAAGCCCGCATGATCGCTGCGGAGGCGATCATGCGGCTCTAGCGATGACGAGCGATGCTGCCCTCATCGATCGTTTCCTCGAAATGATGGCGGCTGAACGGGGTGCGTCGCGCAACACGCTGCTGGCCTATCGCGCCGATCTTCAAGGCGCGGCTGCCATCGTTGGCCCGCTTTCGGTGGCGACGCAGGCGGCACTTGGCGACCTGGCCCCGGCCTGGGCGACGTTGGCCGCCTCGTCGGTCGCGCGCAAGGCGTCGGCGCTGCGTGCTTTCTACGCCTTTTTGGAGGAAGAAGGGCTGCGCGCGGACAATCCCGCCGCCGTCCTGCCGCGTCCGGCGACGCGTCGCCCGCTCCCCAGGATTCTCTCGACGCAGGAGGTGGATGGGCTGTTCGCGCTGATCGAGGAGCGGCTGGCGGTCGCGCATCCCTCGTCGGGTGACCAGCGCCTCGCCGCTCTGATCGAGCTTCTCTATGGATCTGGGCTGCGGGCGACAGAACTGGTGTCGCTGCCGCGCCGGGCGCTGGCCGCCGACCGGCCGTTCCTGATCCTGCGCGGCAAGGGCGGGCGCGAGCGGCTGGTGCCGATTTCCGATCGCGCCCGCGCCGCCGTTTCCGTCTGGCTCGCGCATGTGCCGGCCGACAGCCTATGGCTGTTCCCCTCGGGCAAGAGCCATTTGAGCCGCATCCGCCTCTATCAGATCGTGAAAGCGCTTGCGGCAGCGGCTGGCATCGCGCCGGAACGGGTCAGCCCGCATGTGCTGCGCCATGCCTTCGCCACGCATCTGCTGGAGGGCGGGGCGGATCTGCGCGCGCTGCAATCGATGCTGGGCCATGCCGATATCGGCACCACGCAAATCTATACCCATGTCGACAGCCGCCGCCTGGTCGAACTGGTCAACAGCCGCCATCCGCTGGCGTCGATGCATCCCCGAAACCCGCATCCCCGCGTTGACGACGCGGCGTCCGCGTCCTAACGCGTGGCCCATGGTAAGCTTTCTGGAATTTGAAAAGCCGGTCGCCGAGCTGGAGGCGCGCATCATCGAACTGCGCACTACGGCGGGCGTGGGCGATATCGATATTGACGGCGAAATCGAAAAGCTGGAGCAGCGCGCCGCCAGAATGCTGAGCGACACTTATGCCCGGCTGACCCCCTGGCAAAAGACGCAGGTCGCCCGTCACCCCGAACGCCCGCACTTCAAGGATTATGTCGCGGGCATGTTCGACAATTTCATGCCGCTGGCCGGCGATCGCGCCTTTTCGGACGATCAGGCCATTCTTGGCGGATTCGCCACGCTGGGCGAGCGGCGCATCATCGTCATCGGTCATGAGAAGGGCGACGATACCGCCAGCCGCGTGCGGCATAATTTCGGCATGGCCAAGCCCGAAGGCTATCGCAAGGCGATCCGCCTGATGCAACTGGCCGACCGTTTCGGCCTGCCGGTGGTGACGCTGGTGGATACGTCAGGCGCGTTCCCCGGCGTGCAGGCGGAAGAACGCGGCCAGGCGGAAGCGATCGCGCGATCCACCGAACAATGTCTCGCGCTGGGGGTGCCGATGGTGGCAGCGGTCGTGGGCGAGGGCGGTTCGGGCGGCGCGGTGGCGCTGGCGGCGGCCAATCGCGTGCTGATGCTGGAACATGCGGTCTATTCCGTGATCTCGCCCGAAGGCTGTGCCTCGATCCTGTGGCGCACCGCCGACAAGGCGAGCGACGCGGCGACGGCGATGCAGGTGACGGCGCAGCATTTGAAGGCGCTGGGCGTGATCGACCGGATCGTGCCCGAGCCGGTCGGCGGCGCGCATCGCGAGCCGGTTCAGGCGATCGCCAGCCTTGGTGCGGCGATCGGCGAGGAACTTGACAATATGGCGGGGCTTGGCGCCGACGCCCTGCGGACGGACCGCGCCGATAAATTCCTGGCCATCGGAGCCTGACCGCTCTCCCTTACAGGACGGCGGTCGACATGGCATGAAAAAGGCGGCGGACTTTCGCCCGCCGCCCAATTCGTTTCAACCGGCTCCGAAGATTAGAGCTTTTTCGAAACATTGTTGAAGGTGCTGCTGAGCTTGGTGCCCAGGCTGGTCATCGCGGTGATCGCGGCGACGGCAATCAGGGCGGCGATCAGGCCATATTCGATGGCGGTCGCGCCCTTGTTGTCCTTCAGCATCTTACGAACGAACTTCATGATCTGTCTCCTTGAATTTCAGTGACGTTTAACTACCCGGCCGCCCCGCATCGAAACTTGGAAGTCAGCAACGACACACCTAAAAGAGCTGGGTTGAAAAATGTTTAATGCGAAATCCGAGCTGTCAGATTCTGATGGTTAATTTTCGACAACCTTGTTTGCGACGTTATTCCACATGGCCGTCGTCTTGGTAGCGACTGCGCTCAGGGCGGTAATCATCGCGAGGACGACCATAGCGATGATCAGGGCATATTCGACCGCAGTCGCGCCGCGTTCGCAGCGCGTCAGTCCCCATCGGCCGATAATGTCGATAAGCCCACGCATATGATTTCCAGTCGCCTCGGACAGTCCCCGTTGCCTTGTAAAACCATCACGGTTAACAAACCGCTTTTATAGGATGATTATGGACCGTTCTTCGCCACTACTTGTCGTCGCGGTTGCGCTGGTAGATGCTGATGGGCGGATATTGTTGCAACAGCGGCCGCCGGGTAAGTCCTTGCCGGGGTTATGGGAATTTCCCGGTGGCAAGGTGGAGCGCGGGGAAACGCCGGAAGCGGCGCTGGTCCGCGAACTGACGGAGGAGCTGGGCATCATGACGCATGCCAGTTGCCTTGCGCCCGCTGCGTTTGCGAGCGAACCGCTGGCTGACAGGCATCTGTTGCTGCTGCTTTACATTTGCCGCAAATGGCAGGGTCTGGTCGAGGCGCGGCATGCGACCGCGCTGCAATGGGTGCGTCCGGCGCAAATGTATGCGCTGGAAATGCCACCGGCCGATCTGCCCCTGATCGGCCTGCTCGACGCATTGATCTGACGGACACCGGGTAGCGGCAGGGCCGCTACCCGGCCACAATCATTCCTCCGCCGGCTTGCTTTGCAGCTGGATATAATTTTGGATGCCCATGCGGCTGATCATCTCGAACTGGGTTTCCAGCGTGTCGATATGCTCTTCCTCGCTGGCGAGAATTTCGCGGAACAGGTCGCGGGTCACAAAGTCGCGCACCGATTCGCAGTGGACGATGCCCTCCTTGAGCGCCGGGAGCGCGTCATATTCCAGCTCCAGATCCGACTTGAGCACTTCCTCCACCGTTTCGCCGATCTTGAGGCGGCCGAGCAGCTGGAAATTGGGCAATCCGTCGAGAAACAGGATTCGCTCCGCCACCTTGTCGGCATGCTTCATCTCGTCGATCGATTCGCCATATTCAAACTTGGCGAGCTTCTCGACGCCCCAATGATCGAGCATGCGATAGTGGAGGAAATATTGATTGATTGCGGTCAGCTCGTTTTTGAGCACCTCGTTCAGATATTCGATGACCTTGAGGTCGCCCTTCATGATCTTGTGCTCCGGCTGATATGATATGCCGCGAGTATAGTGGGCGATGTGCCGCTTGTTAAGCCGAAAACCCTTAGAAATCAGCCGATTTTTCTCGCGCTATTGCGTCCGGCTTGCGATTGGCAAGGCGCGATGATTGCGCGTGATTTTCAATCTCGCTTCAGGCCGAGGCGCGCTCAGCCGCGATCAACGTGCGGGCAAAGGGGACGCACTGGCCGCATTTGGGGCGGCGACCGAAGCGTGCATAGGCGGCGCAAGGCGTGTCCGCGCCTTCGCGCACCGCGTCCTTCAAATCCTGTTCACGGATGGCATTGCAAACACAGACGACCATTCAGGCTCTCCTGAACGATGAGATAGCGTGAATGATAATGGGTCGCAATAGTGATTCAACTGTTCTTGCGAATCTTTTGCGTTTGGACGGTTGCTGCCCGCCACAGCCATTCGACCGGGCCAATTCCGAATCGCTTCAGCCAGGCGGAGGAGCAGAGCAACATAATCATCCAGCCGACGCCGATGACGAACGGCAGGTGCGTCATCCTCACCTGGCCGAACCAGCGAAGACCCCATCCATAGAACAGGCATGCCAGGGCAAGGCTGGCGCCCAGATAATTGCTGAGCGCCATGCGCCCCGTTGCGGCGAGGCGAGTCATCAGTTGGGAACCACGATGGCACGCGACCAGCCACAGGATCAGCGCCGCCCAGCCCACCGTCAACGGCACGCGAAAGGGGAAGGACCAGGCCAGAAACGTGCCGAATGTGGATAGCGGCGCGAATCCGCTCACGATGCTCCAGCCGGCAAGGATCGCCATCGGCGGCAGGCCAAGGAGGAAGCAATGGCGCGCCGTCCGCCGATATTGCGCCGCGTCCCATCGGCCGGTGAGGAATCCGGCTTTGAGCATCGCCATGCCGAGCAGCATGAAGCCCAGCGTGTCGAGCGCGCTGAACAGCAGCGTCCATAGCCAGATGCCGGGAAAGCCCGACAGATGATGCGCGACGATGCCGGTGAAATGGCCGCGAAAGACGGTGGTTTCGGCCAGGGCGACGGGACTTGCCGGATCGACCATCCCGTCAAGGAAGCGCGCGAAATCGCCCTGCGTTGCTGGCGACGCGCTGGCCGCATGCGCCCAGATATACAGGCTTGCGACGAATGCCGCGCATAGCAGGAAATGCGCGAAAAAGGCGAGAAAGGCGCGCTTCACCAGCGCCAGCGGCTCCAGCCCCACAAAGGCAAGCGCGACCAGCCCGATGACCGCGTAGGTCATCAATATGTCGCCCGACCACAGCAGCAGATAGTGGGCAAGCCCAAGCACGAACAGCCAGCCCATCCGCAGCCGGTGAGCACGGTTTCCGTCCCGCCCGGCCATCTCCTCGCGGTCGATGAGCAGCAGCATCGATGCGCCGAACAACAGTGAGAAAAGCCCGCGCATCTTGCCATCGAACAGGATGAAGCCGGTTGCCCAGAAGAGGATATCGCCGATCGACAGCGGCCCGGATGCCGCCGGATTGGAATAGGCCGCCTCCGGAAAAGCGAAGGCTGTCACGTTCATCCACAGGATTCCCATGACGGCGCAACCACGCAGCACGTCGAGGGCGGGGATGCGGGCGGCTTGATCGGTCAAGGAAAGTCCTCGGCAGGGCTGGAAAATCGGGGCAGGCTCTGCCATGCGCCTAGCCATGAACGGCGGTCGCAAGCAACGGATAAGCGATGCGTTCGGCGCGGCGGCGGCGGGCTATGACGATCATGCCGGGCCGCAACGGCTGGCGGCGGCGCTGGTGGCGGACCTCGCGCGGCGGCAAAAGCCGGCCGGGGTCGAGCGCATCCTTGAAATCGGCTGCGGCACCGGCTTTCTCACGCGCGACATTCAGGCCCGTTGGCCGGGCGCGGAGCTGATGGTGACGGACCTGTCACCGGCGATGCTGGCGCGGGCTGCAACCGGCGGGCTGGTCGCTGGCACATTCCTGACCATGGACGGCGAATCCCCGGCGTTCGAGGGGCCATGGTTCGACCTGATCCTGTCGAGCCTGGCCTTCCAATGGTTCGATGATCTGGAGAGCGCGATTGGGCGGCTGGTCGGCCTGTTGCGTCCGGGTGGCAGCCTGATTTTTTCGACCATGGGTGCGGGCAGCTTCGCGCGTTGGCGGTCGGCACATGCGGATTGCGGGCAGGAGGCTGGCATTCCGGCCTATCCGTCGCTCGCTGCGCTGCGGGCGATGCTGGGTGATTATGACGACGCCTTTGCGTTCGATGAGGATTGCGCGCTAGATTGCGGCGGGGCGCGGGGCCTGATCGCGCATCTCAAGGGGATCGGCGCAGTCGTGCCGGTCGGTGGACGACAGCCGCTGGACGCGGGCGCGCTGCGCCGGGTGATGCGGGCATTCGACGCAGCAGGCGGCGCGGATAGCTATCAGTTACTCTTCGGCCGCGTGACCCGTGCCGGGGTGTGATATCCCCCGGCGCGAACGCTTATAGCTCGGCGTTCATCAGCGCCGGGAAGAAGCCCTCATGCGCGGTGCGCAGGTCGGCAAGCAGCACACCGGCGACATCTGCGCCACCCACCGTGCCGATCCGCACCGCGCCTTCGATGACGGCGTCGCCCGGTCCAGCCAGCACATAGCGACCCTGATCCTCGCCGAATGCCTTGGCCGTATCGAGCGCAACCGTCAGGTCGCAGCCGATATTGCCGGCCAGCGCCATTTCGGCGAGCGTGACGATCAGTCCGCCATCGCTGATATCATGCACGGCATTGACCCGGCCTTCGGCGACAGCGGCGCGCACGACCGCGCCGCGCGCCTTTTCAGCGTCCAGATCGACGCGGGGCGCGTCGCCATCTTCGCGGCCCGCGATTTCGCGCAGCCAGATCGACTGGCCCAGATGCGCGCCTTCTCCGCCGATCAGCCAGATGGCGTCGCCTTCATTCTTGAACGCCACCGTCGCCATCCTGTCGACATCGGCCAGCAAGCCGATGCCGCCGATCGCGGGCGTGGGCAGGATCGCGCTGCCGCCGCCGGTCGCCTTGCTCTCATTATAGAGCGACACATTGCCGCTCACGATCGGGAAATCGAGCGCGCGGCACGCATCGCCCATGCCATCGAGGCAGCCGGTCAGTTGCGCCATGATTTCGGGCCGCTGGGGGTTCGCGAAATTGAGGCAGTTGGTGACGGCGAGCGGCGTCGAGCCGACCGCGCTCAGATTGCGATAGCATTCCGCGATCGCCTGCTTGCCGCCCTCATAGGGATCGGCATAGCAATAGCGTGGCGTGCAATCGGTACTGATCGCGATGCCTTTTTGACTGCCATGGACCCGCACGACCGCCGCGTCGCCGCCGGGGCGCTGGATCGTGTCGGCGCCGACCATGTGGTCATATTGCTCCCAGATCCAGCGGCGGCTGGCAATGTCGGGGGAGGCCATCAGCCTGAGCAAATCCGCGCCGATATCGGTGCTTTCGGGCATGCCCCCGAGCGGCTGGACCTTCGCCCATGCCCGATACTCGTCTTTCGTGGCGGACGGGCGATCATAGAGCGGCGCATCGTCGGCGAGTGGGCCGAGCGGAATGTCGCACACGGTCTCGCCATGGTGGACCAGCACCATGCGTCCGCTGTCCGTGACTTCGCCGATGATCGCGAAATCCAGCTCCCATTTGTGGAAGATCGCTTCGGCGAAGGCTTCGCGGCCGGGCTTGAGCACCATCAGCATGCGCTCTTGCGATTCGGAGAGCATCATTTCATAGGCGGTCATGCCGGTTTCGCGCTGCGGCACGGCATCCATCTTGAGCAACAGGCCGACGCCGCCCTTCGACGCCATTTCGACGCTGGAGGAAGTGAGGCCCGCCGCGCCCATATCCTGAATCGCGACGATGGCGTCCGACGCCATCAGTTCCAGGCATGCCTCGATCAGCAGCTTTTCGGTGAAGGGGTCGCCGACCTGCACGGTCGGCCGCTTGGCGTCGCTGTCCTCGCCGAAATCCGCGCTCGCCATGGTCGCACCATGGATGCCGTCGCGGCCGGTCTTGGACCCGACATAGACGATCGGATTGCCGACGCCGGACGCCGCGCTGTAAAAAATCTTGTCGGTGTCGGCGATGCCCACGGTCATGGCGTTGACCAGGATATTGCCGTCATAGGCGGGGTGGAAATTCACCTCGCCGCCCACGGTCGGCACGCCGACGCAATTGCCATAGCCACCGATGCCGCGCACCACGCCGCTGATGAGATGGCGCATCTTGGGATGATCGGGCCGGCCAAAGCGCAGCGCATTCATATTAGCGATCGGCCGCGCGCCCATGGTGAACACGTCGCGCAAGATGCCGCCGACGCCGGTCGCCGCGCCCTGATAGGGTTCGATATAGCTCGGATGGTTGTGGCTCTCCATCTTGAAGATCGCCGCCTGCCCGTCGCCGATGTCGACCACGCCCGCATTCTCGCCGGGACCGCAAATGACCTGCGGGCCGGTGGTCGGCAGCTTCATCAGGTGGATTTTCGAGCTTTTATAACTGCAATGTTCCGACCACATGACCGAAAAAATGCCGAGTTCGGTCAGGTTCGGCTCCCGGCCGATGGCGTGGAGCACGCGCTCATATTCTTCGGGGGAAAGCCCGTGTTCGGCGACGATTTCGGGCGTGATCTGGCTGGCGGTGCTGGACATGCTCGCGCCTTTAGCGGGCAGGCGGGCGAAGCACAACCAGAAGGGTACGCGTCGTTGCGCGTTCAGAAAATGCCGAAGTGGAAAATAAAAGAGCCGGATCTCCCTTGCGGGAAATCCGGCCCAACAGACTGTGCGGAAGTCCGGCCTTACGCCTTGCAGCTAAGAGCGCCCTTGCCCGCGACGTTGGCGGTGATTTCCTTGCCCGAACCGACGACTTCATAACCGCCCTCGGCAGTGAAGGGCTTGCCGGCTTCGGCGGCGGTCAGCTTGGTGGGCGCGCCTTCCTTGCTGGTCCGCAGGATCGCGGTCTTGTCGTCGCTCATGAAGTCGACGAAGATCAGGCTGTTGCCCTTGCAGCGATATTGACGGCTGACCTTCACCATCGGCGGCAGTTCGACCGGCGCGGCATTGGCGAGCTTTTCCGCCATGGGATCGGCGGGGCCACCGACGACCTGGGGTTGGTCATTGTTGCAGGCGGACAGCGAGCTGAGTGCGGCAACGGCGATAAGGGGGAGATAATATTTCATAGTGATCCTTTTATGTGCGTGCGCAGCATGGTGCGTCAACGCAAAATTGACTGAATCCCGCCAGCGCTATTTGCGAACGCACATGACAATTTGATGAACGGGGGGAACGCACGCCGGTGCAGGCTTGACCGGGCAGACGGTGCGGGCCAATGCAGGCGGATGGCAGAGGACAGCATCAATCCGCCCGCGGACCCATCGCAATTGTCGTTCGAGGACGCTCTGCGCGCGCTGGAGGCGATCGTCCGCCGGCTGGAAAGCGGCGATGTTCCGCTTGATGAATCCATTTCCCTTTATGCGCAGGGTGAAGCGCTGCGGAAGCGGTGCACGGAGCGGTTGCAGGCGGCCGAGGCGCGGATCCAGAAGCTGACGGTCGATGCGAGCGGGGCCGTGACCGGCGCCCAGCCGTTCGGCGCGGATTGACGGCGGCAGTCATGGGGGACGGGGGCTTCGCTGGCGCGCTGGTCGCCCAACGATCCGGCGCGATGGCGGCGGCTATCGACGGCGCGTTCGACCATCTGCTGGCTTTGCCCGACGACCCCCGCCGCCCGCTTTACGAAGCGATGCGGCATGCGGCGATCGGCGGTGGCAAGCGCCTGCGCCCGCTGCTGGTGGAGGCGACCTGCGACCTGTTCAACGTGTCGGGCGACTCCGCGCTGCGTGTCGGTCTCGCGGTCGAATGCATCCATGTCTATTCGCTGGTCCATGACGACCTGCCGGCGATGGACGACGACGATCTGCGGCGGGGCAGGCCGACGGTCCACAAGGCGTTTGATGAGGCGACGGCGATCCTGGCGGGGGATTGCCTCCATGATCTGGCGTTCGAGATATTGAGCGACGAGGCGACCCATCCCGACCCGTTCGTGCGGATCGACCTGGTGCGCGCGCTGGCGCTGGCGAGCGGCCCGGCAGGCATGGCGGGCGGGCAGATGATGGACCTGAAGGCGGAACGGGCGGGTTTCGACCTGCCGACCGTGACGCGGCTTCAACAGCTCAAGACCGGCGCGCTCATCGGCTTCTGCGTCGAAGCGGGGGCGATATTGGGGCGGGTGCCGCCGGAGGGGCGGATCGGCCTGCGCGGCTATGCCCGCGACATCGGCCTCGCCTTCCAGATCGCCGACGACCTGCTGGATGTCGAGGGCGACGCGGCGCTGGCCGGCAAGGCGCTGGGCAAGGATGCGGAGGCGGGCAAGGAAACCTTCGTTTCGCTATTGGGGGTGGAACGGGCGCGGGAACAGTCGCGGCTGCTCGTCGAACAGGCCAAGGCGCATCTGCACGGGTCGGGCGCGGAAGCCGATCTGCTGCGCGCGATCGCCGACTATATCGTGGAGAGGGACCGATAGGATGAGCAGGCAGCGAATTGGCGTCTATCCCGGCACGTTCGATCCGGTCACGCGCGGCCATATGGACATCATCCGGCGGGGCGCGCGGCTGGTGGACAAGCTGGTGATCGGCGTAACCACCAATATCGCCAAGTCGCCGATGTTTTCCGACGAGGAACGGCTGGCCATGGTGCGCCGCGAATGCGCGGATATCGACACGGAGATCGTCGTCATCGGTTTTAATTCGCTGCTGATGGATTTTGCCGATTCGCAGGGCGCGAGCGTCATCATTCGCGGCCTGCGCGCGGTGGCGGACTTTGAATATGAATATCAGATGGCGGGCATGAACCAGCAGATCAGCGACCGGGTCGAGACCGTGTTCCTGATGGCGGACGTCTGCCTTCAGCCGATCGCGTCGCGGCTGGTCAAGGAAATCGCGCTTTATGGCGGGCCGATCCACAAATTCGTCAGCCCGGCGGTGTGCGCGGAGGTCGAGGCGCGGGTCGCGACGATCGGTCGCAAGGGCGAGGGCTGATCCCGCTCAGACTGCGTTCAGTTGCCAATCGCGATGAGCGCGCTATCAGGGCAGCTTCGCCATCCGGCTTAAAGATCAGGAAAGCATCATCCATGCGATTCACTCGGGCGTTCACGACTGCGGCGATCGGCTTCGCCCTGCTCGCATCCAGCGGCGCCGCGCTAGCCCAAGGCGGCAAGGGCGACGCGATGAAAAAGGAACAGACAGCCGTGCGGGCCGAGGAAACGGCCAAGGCGCTCGGGCTGGAAGCGGTCAAGCTGCCGCCTGCCGTCGTGCCGGTCGATCCGCAGAATGTGTGGGATCTCGACCTGTCGAGCGGCGGTCGCGTGCGCATCCAGCTTCGCCCCGATATCGCGCCCACACATGTCGAGCGGATCAAGGAACTGACGCGGCAGGGCTTTTACAACGGCCTGAAATTCCATCGCGTGATTCCCGGCTTCATGGCGCAGGGCGGCGATCCCAAGGGCGACGGCACGGGCGGTTCGACGCTGCCCGACCTCAAGGCCGAATTCAACCCGATGCCGCATCTGCGCGGCACCGTGTCGATGGCGCGCGCGCAAAGCGACGACAGCGCCAACAGCCAGTTCTTCATCGTCCTGCTGCCCCGCATGCAGCTCGACAAGAAATATACCGTGTTCGGCCGGGTGATCGACGGCATTCAATATGTCGATGCGATCGCGCAGGGCGAGCCGCCGGCGAACCCGACCGTCATCCTTCAGGCGTCGATCGACAGCGACGGCAAGCCGCCGGTGGTGGCGCCGATCGCAGCGCCGGTCCCCGCCGCGCCGGAACCGTCGATCATCGCACCGGCCAAGCCCAAGCCAGCCGCCGCGAAGAAGCCCGCCGCGTCCAAGAAGAAATAATCCGCCCGGAAGGGCGATTGTCATGCGCGTAGACCTGTTCGATTTCGACCTGCCGCCCGAGCGGATCGCGCTGCGGCCGGCTTCCCCGCGCGATAGCGCCCGCATGCTGCTGGTGGCGGGCGACGCCGCGCCGCAGGACCGGATCGTGCGCGATCTGCCGTCGTTGCTGCGCGCCGGCGATGTGCTGGTGTTCAACGATACGCGGGTGATCCCGGCCCAGCTGGAGGGCATGCGCGGGCAGGCGCGGATCGGCGCGACGCTGCACAAGCGACTGGGCCTGCGCCAATGGCAGGCCTTTCTGCGCAACGCCAAGCGGGTGCGCGATGGCGACCGCATCGATTTCGGCGCGGGGGTGACGGCGATCGCCGGGCCGCGCGATGACGATGGCGGCGTCACGCTGTCGTTCGAAGGCGAGGAGCCGGTAGAAGTGCTGCTGGAGCGGGCAGGGCGCATGCCGCTGCCGCCCTATATCGCCAGCAAACGCCCGACCGACGAGCGTGACCGCAGCGATTATCAGACGATGTTCGCGCGGGAAGATGGCGCGGTCGCCGCGCCCACGGCCGCGCTGCACTTCACGCCCGAACTGATGGCGGCGCTGGCGCAGGCGGGCGTGGGCACGCAGACGCTGACCCTGCATGTCGGCGCGGGCACCTTCCTGCCGGTCAAGGCGGACGATACCGACGACCACCGCATGCATGCCGAATGGGGCCGCATCGACGCCGCAACGGCGGACCGGCTGAATGCCGCGCGGGCGGCGGGCGGCCGGTTGATCGCGGTGGGCACGACGAGCCTGCGCCTGCTGGAAAGCGCCGCACAGAACGATGGGCTGATCGCGCCCTTCTCCGACGAGACACGCATCTTCATCACGCCCGGTTATCGCTTCCGCGCGGTCGATGGCCTGATGACAAACTTTCACCTGCCAAAATCGACCCTGTTCATGCTGGTCAGCGCGTTGATGGGTGTCGAAACGATGCAGGCCGCGTATGGGTATGCGATCCGGCAAGGCTACCGCTTCTATAGCTACGGGGACTCGTCGCTGCTGCTACCGCCGCGCGGTTCGTCGATGGAGAGGTCTCCTCAGTCGCCGGATCGCCAGCACGACCCCGGTTGAAGAGACGATCGTGCCGACCGCCAGCCAGAAGCCCATCCAAATATCCCAAAGCGGCCGCCGGGTGATAAGCCCATTGAAATCCCAGCGATGCAAGCCATCGAACAGCCAGCGGTACAGGCGGCGGCGCGCGTCGATCTCGCTTAGGATCGCGCCCGAGCGCGGACTGATCGTGATCCAGTCGCGCGCCGGATCGGCAAAGCGGATGCGTAATACCGGCAATTCGACGCGGCCCTTGGCTTCATACCAATAGGCGTCCGGCGCGGTGAGCCATTCGACCGCCGCGATGGGCGCGCCAGGCACCATCCGCCCGGCTGCACGGATCAGGCGGCGTGGGGCCAGGGTGATCGGTTGCAGCGAGCGGGCGTCGAGGATCAGATCCGCGTGATCCGGCTGCGATAGCGTGAGCAGCGGCGTGCCGTCGATCCAGCGCATCTGCATGCGCCGGGCCTCTTTGGCCTGCGGCATGCTCCCCAGCCGTCGCCAGTCTATGGCGGGCGGCGTGCCGGGCGCGGCATAGGCGGCGTGGGCCGCCTCGCCCAGGCCCTTGCTGGCGAACCAGCGGTTGGGATCGACCGACAGCCAGCCGCTGATGATCCACGCCACCAGCATCGTGCCGCCGAACAGCCCCATGATATGATGCCACCATTGCCAGCCGCGATAGGGCGACACGCGCCCGCCCTTGTAGCGGCGGCGCAGTCGTGCACGCAGCACGCCGATCCACATGCCGCTGACCGCGCCGACGATGCCCGCGCCGGACGTCCACAGGATTACCTGTCGCCAGAGCGGCTGATCCTGACGCAGGATCGTCGGATAGATCCAGTGGGGAACCGAGCCAAGCCAGTTCCAGAAGCGCTCGCTCGCATGGGTGTCGAGCACGACCGTTCCGGTGATCGAACTTACATAGAGGATCAGCCCGTCGGGTCGATCAAGGGAGACCTTCCATAACGGGCGATAGCGGTCGAACCCGCCCGCGACCGTCCACTGGTCGCGCTCAACCCGTTCGGTGGCGGCAACCGGCGCTCTGCCGAATGCGGCGGCGATACGCGCTGCCTGCCGGCCATCGACCGGAGCGACGGCGCGCCCGGTCGATGCCGAAATGGCCGCATCATCGAGCCAGATCGGCCCCTCCGGTCCCTGTTGCAGCCAGACGTCCGGGCGAGCCGCGCCCTGCATCTTGGTCCAGTCGATGCGCGCCAATCCCGCCAGCCGCTCCTTCTGGGTCAGCGATGGGAATGGCACATACATCATGACGATGCCCGACAGGAACCACATCGCCAGCAACAAGCCGGTGACGATACCGACCCAGCGATGGGTCAGGTACAGCCACCGCTTGCCGCGATGCCGCCATCGGGCGCGCGCATCAGAAATGCGCGGTCACCGATATGTCGATGGAGCGGGGACGCCCCAAAATCCACTGATCGTCATTATAGGTGGTGGTCGCATAATGTTTGTCGAACAAATTATAGGCCCGCAGGTTTGCGCCCAGATTGGGCGTCAACTCATAGGTCAGCCCCGCATCGACGACCGCATAGCCCGGCACGCGATGCGCGTTGCGGTTGTCGGAGAAGGTCCGGCCGACATAGCGCAGGCTGGTATTGGCGCGAAAGCGATCGACCGGCGTCCAGTAGAGCGCCAGATTGGCTGAGACTTCGGGCACATTGGGCGGGGTGTTGCCGGTGAAAACATCGCCTGCACTGACGAAATTATCATATCTGGCGTTCAACACCGTGCCGTTGGCGTCGATGCCGAAACGGTCGGTCAGTTGCAGTGTCAGCGACGCCTCGACCCCCTTGGCGGAACGCTGGCCGATTTGCAGAATGTCGGTGGTCGGCGTCTGCTGAAAGGCGAGCCGCTTTTTCACGATGCGATAGGCCGCCAGCGTCGCGCTGCCCCGTCCGCCCAGGAATATGGCCTTGACCCCGCCTTCGACCTGATCGCCGGTGGCGTTGGTAAAGACGAACTGCGCCTTGTTCGTCGTAAAGGTCGTCAGCGTGCCCAGCGGATCGACGCCGGTCGCATATTGGCCGTACAGCGAGATATTCGATGTTGGCTGATACACGCCGCCGATCCGCCAGGTCGTGTTGCGGAATGTCCGGCTCGTCGCCCCATTGGGGAAAGCGTTGACTTCGCCTGTGCTGCCGTCCGGATTATAGACGATGTTGCGGCGCTGCACCTTGTCGCGCTCGTGACGGATGCCGGCGACCAGCGAAAGCTGGTCGGTCAGCGCCAGCCGGTCCTCGGCAAAGACGCTATATTCGTTGGTCCGCGTGCGATAGCGGGGCGCGATCCCCTGCGTGTCATAGAACAGGCCCGGTGCGAAGCTGAAGGGATCGACCGAATCCTCCTGCGGGTCAGACCCGAAATCATTGGAGTAGGTCAGCTTGATGAGGTTGGCGTCGAAGCCCACGACCAGATCATTTTTGAGGCCCGCAATCGGTTTGCTGATGCGGACGCTCGCCTGATCGCCATATTGGGTCTGGTCATGGACGATGCCGAGATTGTCCATCCGGTCGACCTGCCCGGTCTTACCATTATAGAAATAGCTCTCCAGATTCTTGAACAGCCGCTTGGATGTAAGGCGGTAAGCGGCGTTGGACAGGGTGATGCCGTCGGCCACCGTCCATTCCGCCGTCAATGTGGTGCGGTTGTCGCGATAATGGAGGCTGGCGTCGGCAACGTTATAATTGCGTCGCCGGTTGCCCTTGACCAGTTCGCCGTCGGTCAGCGGCGTGCCGAAATATTCCATCGGCCGCTGATTGCCATAATCGTTGCGCAGGGTGAGCGAGAAGCGCTCATTCGGGCGAAAGCGCAGCGCGCCCGACAAGGCGAGGCTTTTGGAATCGCCGCGATCAACATAGCCGTCCGACCGGCGGTAGCTGGCGTCGACCCGATAGGAAAATTGCTCGCTCAGCGGCCCGCCGACGCCGGCTGCCGCGCGCCAGCTATTCTGCGATCCATAGCCGGCTTCGGCGTCGATCACCATCCGGTCCACGTCAGGTGCGCGCGTGGTGACGTTGACCGCGCCGCCCAGCGCGCCCTGACCGTAGAGGACCGAGGCAGGGCCGCTCAACAGTTCGATACGCTCGACATTCCAGGGGTCGGTCGGGAAGGTGATGGTGCCCGCGACGGGGAACAGGCGCACGCCGTCCACCAGTTGCAGCACCGAACCCTGCCCCGAAAAGCCGCGCATCGTCAGCGCTGTGCCGCCATTGCCCGGATTGGCCGAAGAGGTGACGCCCGGCGCGCGCGTAACGGCGGCGAGAATGTCGAGATCGCCGCGCGCGCGTATCGTATCGCCGTCGATCCGCGCGACGCTGGCGGGCATTTCGAGCGGGGTTAGCCCCAGCCGCGATCCGGTCTCGCTGGCCTGCGTCAAAGCGCCGGGCCGGACGCCGGACACGATGATATCCGTTGAATCACTGGCGGCGCTATCCGCGAGCGCCTGTTGTGTCGTCGTTGCGGCCAGCCCCGTCGCCAGCCAGAATCCTATCGTTTTCCATTCCATTGCATGTCTTCCCGGCGTCAAGCGACACTAGGGTGGAGACGTGCCGCCAACGACGGTCGGCGCGCGCGGACAGCCGGACGCCCGAGGCGACCGCCACGCGAACCGATGCGGCCCCCACCGCCCGTTCGTCGCTCAAACGGAAAGATACCGTGCCGTGACCATCCCCTGGACCGGGCAAGAGCGACCAGACGCTGGCAGGTCTCCTGGCTCGCGGGTCATCGCGCGATGCACGGCCTTCCCAGGCCTCGCATGACTTAGCGTCCGGCCCAGTGGCTGCTTCCTCCGGCTTGGAGAAAGCGATGTGCGTCGCACTCACCGCTTACAGTTGCAGGGACAGCCGCGGAATGGGATGGGCCAGCCATCCGCACCGCGTTCCCTTTTAAGCCCTTTTCAAGGCACCGGCGCGATCATGCGCGGGACGAAAAATTGTCCCGAACGCGTCGCCCCTAGCTGGCAAATTTCCGTTCCGCAAGCTTAACGGCAGGCACAGGAGACGGGTGGGCGACGTTCCGTGCCACGGCCGGTGGACGCGCCAGCCCGAGATTTGACGAAATTCCCTATCTTGGGCAGGGAAGTAATCCGGGCGCAGGCCCGTTCTCCCATGACCGATATCTAGCGGACCAGCCTTTAGCATATGCCGACACAGTTGCTCCCTCTCGTCACCGCGGAACTTGCCGCTGCTGCTGATCCGCGCGCGGCCGCGATGGCGGGGGCGCTGGCGGCGCAATATCCCGATGCGGCGCGAGCGGTGCTCTTTTATGGCTCCTGCCTTCGGGAAGCCAATCTCGACGGGCTGATGCTGGACTTCTATTTGATCGTGTCGGATTACCGCGCGGCTTACGGGAAAAGCTGGCTCGCGGCGGCCAACCGGCGGATTCCGCCCAACGTCTTTCCATTCGAGCATCGCGGGCTGATCGCCAAATATGCCGTCCTGTCCGAAGCGGATTTCGCGCGGCTGTGCGGGCCGGATGCCGATAATGTCTCGGTATGGGCGCGCTTTGCCCAGCCATCGCGGTTGCTTTGGGCAGCGGATGAGGGCGCGCGGCAAGGCGCAATCGCGGCGGTGGCCACGGCCGCGCCGACCCTGTTGTCGCTCGCCCGGCCGATGGCGGGTGGGGCTGACGATAGCCTGGCGCTTTGGCGCACCGGCTTTGCGCTGACCTATAATGCCGAATTGCGGGCGGAAAAGACGGGGCGGTCGGTGTCGATCGTGGACGCCGACCCCGATCGCTATCGTCGTTTTGGCGACGCGGCCCTTGCCGACGGCCTGCCCGCCTCGTTGCCGACCGACCAGGCAGCGCGGCGTTGGCGCGCGTTGCAGCGGCGGGGCAAATATCTGTCGGTCGTCCGGCTCGCCAAGGCCAGCTTCACCTATGCCGGGGGGATCGATTACCTCGCCTGGAAGATCAACCGCCATGCCGGCACCGCGATCAGCATCCGGCCGTGGCAGCGGCGCTGGCCGCTATTGGGCGCGATCACTCTGCTGCCGCGGCTGTTCCGGGCAGGGGCGATTCGATAAGCGCGGCTGACAGCGCCATCGAGAGCGCCGCAAGCGTATAGGGTTTGCGCAGCACCTCATGCCCGCCGAAATCCGCGCTGTCGGCGATGTCGCCGGCATAGCCGGTCACGAACAACACCGGAATATGGCGATAGAGGGCGGGTAGCTGACGCACCATTTCGGGGCCGGTCATGTCGGGCATCAGCACGTCGCTGAGAATCAGACCGATGTCGCGATGACTGCGCAGCAGCTTTTCGGCCTTGGCCGGATGGTCGCACGCGATCGGTAGATGGCCGAGTTCGGCGAGCGCCGACATGGTCTGGTTCAGCACGCGCGGATCATCCTCCACCACCAATATGCGCGTGGGCGGATGCAGCGTGTCGGCCTGTTCGCTGATCGCCGCCTCCAGCTCGCCTGCCTCGTCCGATATCGTGCGGCGTGGCAGGTAGATCTGGACGCTCGTGCCTTTGCCGACCTGCGAATCGATGCGGATTTCGCCCTGGCTCTGGCGCACGAAGCCGAAAATCTGGCTGAGGCCGAGGCCAGTGCCCTTGCCGACCGGCTTGGTCGTAAAGAAGGGTTCGAATACCCGGCCAAGGACCTCTGGCGTCATGCCGCAACCATCGTCGATCACGCTGACGACGGCATATTCGCCCGCCACGCATTCACCGACCTCGTTTGCGCTCAGCCGGGCCTGCCCGGTTTCGATCGTCAGGCGACCGCGCCCCTCCATCGCATCCCGCGCGTTGACGCACAGGTTGAGGATCGCATTTTCCATCTGATGCTGATCCACGAAGATGCGCCAGTCGCCCGCCTGCCGATCAATGGCGACGGTGATCTGGTCGCCGATCGTCCGGTCGATCAAATCCGCCATCCCGGCGACCAGCCCGTCGGGACTGACGGTGGCGGGCAGCAGCGGTTCCGATCGCGCAAAGGCTAGCAGCCGACGGGTCAGCGCGGCCGCGCGATTGGCGCCGTCCGCCGCATTGTCGAGATGCCGCCCGGCATCTTCGGCATTCTGGTGCAGTTTGCGCTTGGCGAGTTCCAGTCCACCCACGACCACGGCGAGCATATTATTGAAATCATGCGCGATCCCGCCGGTCAGCTGGCCGACTGCCTCCATCTTGTGCATCTGGCGCAGATTATCTTCGGCCGCGGCGCGTTCGCTGGTTTCTTCCTTCAGCCGTTCATAGGCGTCGGAGAGTTCCGCCGTGCGCGCCCGGACAGCCTCCTCCAGCCGGTCCGCCCGTTCGGTCTCGGCGTCGGCGATGCGCCGCGCGGTGCGGCGCTCGCCATAGGCATTGTTGGCTACCCACAGCGCGAACAGGACGCACAGCAACAGCGCCAGCCCCAGCAATCGCGATGTCCGGCCGACCCACTCACTGCGGTCGCCCGCCAATGTCACCGCCAGGCTGCGTTCGGACAGCCGCGCATTTTCAGCGTCGATCACCTGATTGAGCAGGGTCATCATCCGCTGCACATTTTTCGATTTGCCGGCGCTATGAAATTCCGCGAGCGCCCCCATTTTCTGATCGTAGGTCGTGCGCAGGCCGATTTCGCTCAACGTTCTGCTGCGCTGATCGAAAATTGCCTGAAGCTGGCGCACATTGTCGCCCTGCCATCCCGAGTCCCGCGTCGCATAGGACAGGGTCCGGATCTGGCCGGCGGCGCTGCGCAACTGGTCCTGAAACAGCCGCCCGGTATTGGGGTCCATGCTGATGACATAGCGGGCGAGGCTGACTTCCGCCTGCGCCATGGTTGCGTCGAACCGGCGGGTCAGCGCGATCACCTCATAGCTGCGGCGTTGCTCCGCCAGCGCCTGATCCTGATCGCGCGACGCGTTGCTGGCGGTGTAGAGCAGGGCGGCGAGCGCGCCGACCAGCAGGCCGACGAGAATGACGGGCAGCACCCGGCGCGCGGCATCGCGCCAACCTTCCGCCCGCCCGTACCTGTCGCGATCCATCATCATGCGACCGTTACACTAGCCCAACAGTGCGCCGGGAGAAACCACACAGATTGTCCCGGTTCCAGCGCCAGAATTCAGTCCGGCGCGGGGATGGCTCGACCGATCGCCTCAGGCGATCGCGCCCGTGGCCTTTCCGGCGACCTCGAACATGCCGATAATCTGCGTGACCTGATCGTCGGAATGTTCGGCGCACAGCGAACAGCGCAGCAGGAACGTGCCCGCAGGCGTCGCGGGCGGGCGGGCCATGTTGACGTAGAGGCCCAGTTCCAGCAGCGCCTGCCAGATCGCCACCGCCTGCGCCTGATCGGACAGGATCACCGCGATGATCGCCGACTGCGGCGTTTTGGTGCCGAGCGTGAAGCCGAGATCGGTCAGGCCCTTGTGCAACCGCTGGCTGTTCTTCCACAGATGCGCGCGCTTTTCGCCCGCATGCATCAGCTTGCGGATGCTGGTGGCCGCCGTCGCGACGACGCTGGGGGGCAGGGACGCGGTAAAGACATAGGGGCGGCAGACGAGGCGCATCACTTCGAACTTGGGATGGTTCGATACGCAGAAACCGCCGACGGTGCCGACCGACTTGGAAAAAGTGCCGACGACGAAATCGACATCCTTCTCGACGCCCTGCTCCTCATAGACGCCGCGGCCATTGGGACCGAAAAAGCCCATGCCATGCGCTTCGTCGACCAGAATCATGCAGTTGGGATGCTTGCGCACCGCCGCGACCATATCGGGCAGGGGGGCGATGTCGCCCAGCATCGAATAGACGCCCTCCAGCACGACCAGCTTCAGCGCTTCGGCGGGCAACCGGCCAAGCCGCTTGTCGAGATCCTCGACGCTGTTGTGGCGGAAGCGGACGATATCGGCATCACCCAGGAAACAGCCGTCATAGATGGAGGCGTGGCTATCGGCGTCCAGCACGACATAGTCGCCGCGTCCGGCCAGCGTCGAAATGACGCCCAGATTCGCCTGATAGCCGGTCGAAAACACCATCGCCGACGACGTGCCGTAAAATTCCTTGAGCGCGTCCTCGACTTCCCTGTGGCCTTGGTAGGTGCCGTTCAGCACGCGGCTGCCGGTGGTGCCCGCGCCGAACTCGTCCAGCGCCTTCTTGCCCGCCGCGACCACATCGGGGTCGAAGGTCATGCCCATATAATTATAGGTGCCAAGGAGGATCGTCTCCTTGCCCTTGATGACGGCCAGCGTCGGCGACTTCACCTCGTCCATCACGATCGCGAACGGATCGCGCACGCCCGTCGCCAGCAGCGCCTCGCGCTCCGCGATCAGCGGATCGAATTTCGACAACAGGTCGCGTGCCGCAGGGGTTTCGGCGGGCGTGCGGGCATCGTTTGCGGTCTGTGCGGCGTCGGTCATGGTCAGCCCTTCAGCTTGACCACGGCATCGGCCAGCTGGCCGATGGTTTCGATTTCGGCCTGCATGTTCATCGTGATGAGGATGTCGAATTCATCCTCGATCGCGGCGACGAAATCCATCACGGTCAGGCTGTCCCATTCGAGATCGCCCGCGAAGGTGGTGGCTTCGGTCAGCGCTGCCTCCTTCTTGTTGAAGGGGGCAATCTGGGCGGCAATCTGCTCGAAAATCTGCTGGCGATCGGTCATTGTGTCTTTCGGCTTCCGTCAAAAGCGGCCTTTGCCGCCCGGCGCCGACCATTGGCAAGGGAATAAGGCGGCAATCGGGCAGCATAGCGCCCGATTGTGCCGTCCCTTGCGGGGTCAGCGGAAATTGTCGGCGTATGCCTGAATTTTCAGGGTCTTGGGACCGCTGGGAATGACGGCATAGGCGATGCCTTCCCGGTCGGCATAGGCGCAGGCGGCCTCCTGCGACGGGAAAGTCAGTTTGATCTGCTGGCGCGTGTCGCCTGATCCGGCCCAGCCGGTGAGCGGGTCGGGCTTTTTCGCTTCGACGGCCGCATATTCCAGCACCCATTGATCGGTGCGGGCCTTGCCGGACTGCATGGCGTTTTTCTGGATCTGATAGATGCGCGCGCTCATCGCGAAAAACTCCGTGGCTGGTTGCGCTGCGTTGCACCAGTGCGGCGCGATAATCAAGATTTGCCGCGCGCATCGGCCCTTTTCGTGCGCAGCGTCGCCGCCGCGCCAGCCGGATCGTCCGGCCAGGGGTGGCGGGGATAACGCCCGCGCATTTCCTTGGCGACGTCGCGCCAGTTGCCCGCCCAGAAGCCGGGCAGATCGCGCGTCGTCTGAATCGGGCGTCCCGCAGGCGAGGTCAGCGACAGGATGAGCGGAATGCGCTGGCTGCCGACGGTCGGATGATCGGCGAGACCGAACAGCGCCTGCACCCGCAGTTCGACGCGCGGGCCACCTTCCGCGCCATAGTCGATTTCATGCGTGCTGCCCGCTGGCGACCGGAACTCGGGCGGGGCGAGCCGGTCGAGCTGCTGCTTGCCGTCCCATCCCAGCAGGGCGTCCAGCACGCCCGACAGCGCCGACCGATCGATATCGGCGAGCCGTCGCCTGCCCGTCAGCAGGGGCGGGAGCCATTCGTCCAGCGTGGCCATCAACTGTTCGTCCGACAGGGCGGCGATCCCCGCATAGTCCGCGCGCACCCGCAGCGACCGGGCGGCATCGGACCAGGGCAGCAGCGACAGGCCGCCCCGGCGCACGCCATCGGTCAGGGCAGAGGCGACGGCCTCGGGATCGGGCCGGTCATCCGAGCCGGAGGACAGCCGCACCGCGCCGAGCCGCCGTTCGCGCAGAGCTTCGATCCCGCGGGTTTCGGCGCGAAAGCGCACCGTGCGATGCTCGGCAATGCGGTCGCGGAACAGCGCCAGCACATCCTCCTCGTCCAGCGCAGCGGCGGACAGGATGCGCGCGCCCGCAGCCGTGCCCTGCACTTCGCCGACCGCCAGCCATGTCTCGCGCGCCAGCGGGCTGAGCGGATCGAGCCGGAAGCCGCGCCCGCCCGCGCTCACCCAGTCCGCGCCATCCGCCGAACGCCGCTTCGACACCCGGTCGGGAAAGGCGAGCGCGAGACAGCGCCCCACATCATGCAGCCCCGACTGCCCCTTCGCCCCGCCAACGAGCGCGGTCCAGCGCCGTGCGAGCGCGCGCCCGGCATCGGCGCGCGGGCCGCCCTCGCGCCGCCAGCGCTGGAGCCGCTGCGCAAGATCGGCATCCTGCCCGCCGATCCCCCGTTCGCCCAGCAACACCGCGATTTCAGCGGCTAGCGACGCCATCCCCATCTCGCCTGCGCGCACCAGCATATGCCCGATGCGGGGGGCGAGCGGCAGCTTCGCCAGCGCCTTGCCATGCGCGGTGATGCGCCCGTCGCTATCCAGCGCCTCCAGCGCCGTCAGCCGCGCGCGTGCCTCCGCGATGGCGGCGGGGGGCGGGGGATCGAGCCAGCGCAGGCTCGCCGGATCGCTCACGCCCCACAGCGCGCAATCGAGCAGCAGGCTCGACAGATCGCTCTCCAATATTTCAGGCGGATCGAACGGCGGCATGCCCGCCGTCGCCGCCGCTTCCCACAGGCGATAGGCGACGCCGGGCCGCTGCCGCGCAGCGCGACCGGCGCGCTGGGTCGCGGCCGCCTGACTGGCGCGCTCGGTCACGAGCCGGGTGACGCCCGCCGCCCGATCATAGCGGGGGCGGCGGGCAAGGCCGCTGTCGACCACGATCCGCACGCCGTCGATGGTCAGGCTGGTTTCGGCGATCGAGGTCGCGAGGATCACCTTGCGCCGCCCGTCGCGCGCGGGACGGATCGCGGCGCGCTGGGCCGCCTGGTCGAGCGATCCGTGGAGCCGGTGCACCTGCGCGTCGACGCCTTCGATCCGTTCCGCCGTCCGCTCGATCTCCGCGACGCCGGGCAGGAAGGCGAGCAGGTCACCGTCCGGCTCCTCGGCCAGCGCGCGGCGGATGGCGGCGGCCATCTCGTCCTCGATCCGCTTTTCGGTGTTGCGGCCGACAGGGCGCAGGTCGAGCGGCTGGATTCGCCCCTCGCTCTCGATCACCGGCGCCCCGAGTCCGTCGATGTCAAGCAGCGCGGCGAATCGCGCCCCGTCGAGGGTCGCCGACATCGGCACGATGCGCAGGTCCGGCCGCAGCGCGCCTTGCGCATCCAGCGCCAGCGCCAGCCCGAAATCGCTGTCGAGGCTGCGCTCATGCACTTCGTCGAACAGCACCGCCGACACCCCGGCGAGTTCGGGGTCGTCCTGAATCCGGCGCACGAAAATGCCCTCGGTCAGCACCAGCAGCCGGGTGCGCGCCGACTGGCGGCTGTCCATGCGCGTCGCATAGCCGACCGTGCCGCCCGGCTGTTCGCCCATCATCTCCGCGATCCGCTCCGCCGCCGCGCGCGCGGCAAGGCGTCTGGGCGACAACAGCAGCACCTGACCCGTGCACCATGGCTCGTCCAGCAAAGCGGGCGCGACCGCCGTGGTCTTGCCTGCGCCCGGCGGCGCGACCAGCACGGCATTGCTGCCCGCCCGCAACGCGGCGAGCAGATCGGGCAGCACGGCATGGATGGGCAGGGGGATGGGCGGGGCGGTCATCCCCGGCCTTTAGCGCGCGACGGCGGGACCGAACAGATAGACGTGGATCGGATTATGCGGATCGATCAGCATCTTGGCCGTCAGCGCCAGCGACATGAGGATCAGCAGCGGCTTGATGAGCCGGGAACCGAACCGCATCGCGAGATGGGAGCCGATCTGCGCGCCGATGATGTTGCCGACCGCCATCGTCAGTCCGACAACCCACAGCACATAGCCGCCATGGATCATCGTCAGCAGGCCGGCGAGGTTGCTGGCGAAATTGGCGGCCTTGGTATGGGCGGTGGCGCGTAGCAGGCTGAGGCCACCCAACGCGAGAAAGATGGTGGTGTAAAACGCCCCCGCGCCCGGCCCGAAAAAGCCGTCATAGAAGCCGATCGCGCCGACCAGCAGGCTGAGCAGCGCGATGCCGACCCGCTGATGCCGGTCGATCTCGCTCGCTTTGGGGGAGAAGGTGAAATAGGCGGCGATGGCGATCAGCAGCGCGGGCATCAGCCCGGCCAGGATCGACGGGCTGACCCGCTGCACCAGCGATGCTCCGCCGACCGAACCGACGAATGCCGCCCCGATCGGCCAGCGATAGGCGCGCAGGTTCAAATGCCCCTTGCGCGCATAAGCGATGCAGGCGCCGAACGTCCCGAAGCAGGATTGCAATTTGTTGGTCGCGACCGCCGACACGGGCGGAATGCCCGCCGCCATCAGCGCGGGCAGGGTGATGAGGCCGCCGCCCCCGGCCATCGCGTCGATGCACCCGGCCATCAGCCCGGCGACCATCAACAGCGCCAGAGTCTCGGTGGTGAAGATCATTGCGGACTTTCGGGGCTGCGGGTCGCGTTACGGCTCGACCATAGGAACGACCGCGGCTCGATTTCCCTCAACCTCAATAAGCGCGGGCGATGGCGAACTCGACGGCTTCGGTCAGCGCCTCCTTGGCGCGGCCCCCGGCGAACATGCCCAGCGCATCGATCGCGCGCTGGCCATAATGGCGGGCGCGGGCCAGCGTGTCGGCGATCGCGCCGGTGCTGCGCAACAGATCGGTCGCACGGGCCAGATCCTCGTCGCTGATCCGGCTGCCCGCCATGGCGTCCTTCCAGAAGGCGCGATCCTCCTGCGATCCGCGCGCATGCGCCAGGATCACCGGCAGCGTCACCTTGCCGTCGCGGAAATCGTCGCCCGCATCCTTGCCCATGGTTGCGCCGTCCGATTCATAGTCGATCGCGTCGTCGATCAGCTGGAAGGCGATGCCCAGATTGCGGCCATAGACGTCCAGCGCCCGCTCCTCCGCCTCGCCCCGGTCGGCGACCACCGCCGATATGCGGCAGGCGGCGGCGAACAGGGCGGCGGTTTTCGCGCCGATAATGTCGAGATATTGTTCTTCGCTGGTTTCGATCCGGCGCTGTGCGGTCAGCTGATTGACCTCGCCCTCCGCAATCACCGCCGATGCGTTCGACAGGATCTTGAGCACCTTGAGCGATTCGGCTTCGACCATCAGTTCGAACGAGCGGGAGAAAAGAAAGTCGCCCACCAGCACGCTGGCGCTGTTGCCCCAAATGAAATTGGCGGTCTTGCGGCCCCGGCGCAGACCCGATCCGTCGACCACATCGTCATGGAGCAGGGTGGCGTTGTGGATGAACTCCACGGCGGCGGCCAGTTTATAGTGCCGCGTCCCGGCATAACCGACCAGGTCGGCGCAGGCGAGCGTCAGCATCGGCCGCAACCTTTTGCCGCCGCCCGCGATCAGATGGCCGGCCAGTTCGGGGATCAGCGGGATGCGCGAGGCCATGCGGTCGATGATGACCGCGTTGACCTGATTCATGCCCTCGCCGACCAGCGCCATGATCGGGGCGAGCGATGGCGCGCTGGCGCGGCCGATCGAATGGACATTGCCGGATACGGATGCTGTCATGACGCGGCCCATGTGGCGACCCAAAATGCGTAAAGCAAGCGGGAATAGCTTGCTTGGACGGCCGGATGGCGCAAAAAGCGCCGCCCTATGGATCGACGCATCGGCCGGAGGCGACATGCCGCCTCCATTTAGCGATGCAGGGGCGGAGGATGATCGTGGACGAAACTTTGCAGCGTTATCGCGAAAGCATCGACAATATCGATGCGGCGCTGGTGTTCATGCTCGCCGAACGCTTCAAGATCACCAAGGCGGTGGGCGAACATAAGGCGACGCACCAGTTGCCGCCCGCTGATCCGGGGCGGGAGGCGCGGCAGGTGGGGCGGCTGCGCCAGCTCGCGCTCGACGCGAAGCTGGACCCCGATTTCACCGAAAAATTCCTGCGCTTCATCATCGACGAGGTGATTCGCCATCATGAAGGCCTGCGCAACGGCTGAGAGTGTGTTTGGAAATGCGCCTTTGGTGCGGCAACCTGAAATGCGCGCTCTCGCGCATTTCCAAACAGACTCTGAAGCTCAGGCGGGTTCGGTGATCGCGTCGCTCGGCCTGGCCGAACTGCGGCCGAGCAGTACCCCACCCAGCGCCAGCGCGAACCCGGCGATCTGGAGGGCGGCGAGCCGCTCGCCGAACAGCAGCCAGCCCTCGATCGCGGCCAGTGGCGGAACGAGCAGCAACAGCATCGACATGCGCGTCGCCCCCTGATGCCGCACCAGCCAGACGAGCAGCGACAACCCTCCCGCCGACAGGCCCAGCACCGACCAGGCCAGCCCGGCCCACAGCATCGGCGCGCCGTCCCATCGCCAGTCGCCACCGATCAGGACGGCGGCGACCATCACCATCGCGCCGCCTGCATTCTGCACCGCGCCCGATATCCATATGCCGTCCGTCGCGATCGTGCCGCGCTGGATCAGGGTGCCGCCCGCCATGCAGATGATGCCGGTCAGACCGGCGGCGACGGGTGCGAATGTGATCGCGCCCACGCCCGCGCGGCCGATCGCCGGGGCCAGCACGCAGGCGACGCCAAAGATCGCGACGAACAATCCGGTCCATGCGCGGCCGGGAAGCCGCTCGCCCAGCAACGGCACGCTCGCCACCGCGACCATCAGCGGTTGCAGCGATCCCAGCAGCGCCATGATCCCCGCGGGCATGCCGCGACTGACCGCCCACCAGCCGAGCGACAGATAAAGACCGTGCATCAGGATGCCCGCCGCCAGATGCAGGGCGAGGCGGCGGCCCTTTGGCAAGGCCTGCCGCGCATGGGCGGCCAGCGCGCCCAGCAGCAGCGTCGTCAGCAGCATCCGGACGGCCAGCACCAGATCGGGCGTCGCATGGGGCACCACCGCGCGCGCCACGATGAAGCCGGTGGACCAGATCAGGACGAACAGGATGGAAGCGGCAAGGGCGAGCATGATCGCCCGCCTTTGCCCGGCGCGCAGGCCGCTGTCGAGGGGGGCTATTCCCGCCCGGCGCGGATCGCCGCCCCACCCGCCAGCGGCGTGATCGCCACCAGCAGCAGCGAGGTCGCGCCCAGAAATTTGAGCGCCGCGCCGCTGCCGTCGCCCAGCGTCCCCGCGCCGAAGATCAGCAGCGGCACCGCCAGCGGCAAAGCGAGCAGGCCCGCCAGCGCGCCGCTCGACCGCAGCCCCGCCGTCAACGCCGCGACCAGCAGGGCGAGCGCGGCAAGCCCCGGCGTCCCGATCAGCAACCCGGCCTCCAGCAGAGCGATCGTGCCGCCGCCAAGCTTCAGCAGCGCCGCCGCTGGAAGCACGGCCAGCATCAGCGGCGGGCCAAAGCCCAGCCAGTGCGCGATCAGCCGGGCGATCAGCATCATTTCCTCGCTGATGCCGCGCAGGGCGATCTGGTCCAGCACGCCCGCATCGCGATCGGGCGCGATCAGCCGGTCGATCGGCAGCAGGCTCGCGAGCAGTGCCGCGATCCACAACATGCCCCCGCCGGTGCGGCCGAGCAGCGCGGCGTCCGGCCCGACGGCAAAGGGATAGAGGCTGGCGACGAGCAGCAGGAAGGCGACGGGGAGCCACAGCCCCGCCGACCGCCATGCCTGGCCGATGTCGCGGGCGATGAGCAGGCGCAGCGTCCTCATCCTTCGTCCGCCCGGTATGTTGCGAGATCGATGCTTGCGGTCATGGCCATCGGCAGCGGCTGGTGCGATGCCGCAAGCAGGATGCCGCCGTGCGCGCGATGCGCCGCCACCGCCGCGCCGAGCAAGCCCAGCGAGGCGTCGTCCAGCCCGTTGCCCGGCTCGTCCAGCAGCCAGATATCCGCGCCCGATGCGATGACGCGGGCCAGCGCGGCGCGCTTGCGCTGCCCTGTCGAAAGCATCCGCACCGGCAGCTTGGCCAGGGGCGCGAGCGCCATGGCCTCCAGCGCAGCATCCAGCCGGTCCGGGCTGACCCCGTCGATCTGCGCCCAGAAGGCCAGCGCCTTGCGCAGCGGCAACTCGCTATCGAGCGCCAGCCGCTCATCGGCCAGGGCGATCCTTCCCTGCCGGGTGACGTTGCCCGCAAAGACGGGCAGCAATCCGGCGCAGATTCGCAGCAGGCTGGATTTGCCGATCCCGTTGGGACCATGCAGCAGGACCGCCTGTCCCGGTTCCGCCGTCAGAGTGACATCGCGGAACAGCATCCGCCCGCCGCGCGCGCAAGCGACGCCTGTCAGCCGCGCATGCGGGCCGCTCATGGCGCGACCATATCCTCCAACACATGCATGTCGAGGTCGGACAGGCCGAAATGATGGCCGATCTCATGCACGACGACATGGGTGATGAGCAGGTCGAGCGGGATGCCGGTTTCGACCCATTCGTCGAGCAGCGGCCTGCGGAACAGATGGACGCTGGGTGGCGGATCGCCGGTCTGCACGGGGTCGCCCACCGGCCGTCCGCGATACAGGCCGGTCAGGCCGAACGGATCGTCAATCTCCAGGTCCTTGAGCGTCTGCGGATCGGCGAACTCCTCGACGAACAGGACGATATTGGCCAGATGGTCGTGAAAAGGCGCGGGCAGACGCCCGAGCGCTTCGAGCGCCAGCGTCTCGATCTGGCCGGCGGTCGGCGCGTGGAGGGGGTGTTGACCAGCTTCAGCCATGGGTGCCACATAAGCGAAACGATTGTGCGAGGATAGACAAATGGTTGGTAAACTGGACGATGAGGAACGGGCGCGCGCGCTCGCCGATCTGCCCGAATGGACGGCGGTCGCCGATCCCGACGGCATCCGCCGCCGCTTCGCCTTCGCCGATTTCAACGCCGCTTTCGGTTTCATGACGCGTGTGGCGCTGCTGGCGGAAAAGGCGGATCATCATCCCGAATGGTCCAACGTCTATGGCCGGGTGGACATCTTGCTCACCACCCATGACGCGGGCGGCCTGTCGCGGCGGGATATCGCCCTCGCTTTGGCGATCGATGCGCTGATGCGCTGATCCCGTCACCCGATTTCGCGCCGCAGGCTGGCGATCAGGTCGGCGACATGGGGCAGCCGCGCTTCTTCTTCATCGAGGATCGCGAGGAAGGCGCTGCGGCGATAGGTGTCCAACGCGCCGTCCGGCAGGCGCGCCTGGCCGGGCATGGTGGAGATCACAATGTCCAGCAGCCGCTCGACGCCGTGGAGCCGCCCCCACAGATAATCATTCTCGCGATAGGCGCGGCTGAAAAACGCGCCGAAATTGTTGAACTCGATGCCCTTGAGCGTGGCGTCCGCGCCCCCTGAGCGAATGGCGTCGCAATCCTCGGGCGAGATGCGATCGACCTTGATCGGATCATATTCGTCCACCGCATCGCCCTGCAACAGCGGCAGGGTGGCGATGTCGTAAAAGGGGAAGCCGAGATAGGCGAGCAGCATCGTCCGCCGCCCTGCCTTGGGCAGCGCCGCAAAGCCATCGGCGAGCAGCAGGTCGGTCAGCCGGTCCTTGTCGCGCAGATTCCGCGCCCGCGCGATCGCCTCCAGCGCCGCGGCGGGATCGCTGTGCAGATCCCCGGCGCTGGCGCGCGCGGCATCATCGTAAATCTCGCGGCTCTCGCACTGCGCATAATGGGCCAGCGCCCGGTAGATAGCGTCGCGCATCTTCTGCACGGCGGGATCGTCGGCGGGGCTTTCCGGTTCCAGCGTTTCGGTCAGCCGCCGCGCCAGAAAGCGCAGCCGGCGGATGCGGAACGACAGGTCATGCGCGCGAAAGAAGCTGACGGGCGGGGAGGACGGCCCGACATTGTCGGTTAGCTGATCCGCGCCGATCGCGCGAATATGCGTCCAGAGCGACTGGCGACAGGTCTCGCGCATCATCGCGCTGCTTTCGCCGCTCAGGTCGAACAGCAGCGCGGCCAGATCCTCGACGATACCCGACAGTTTCAGATGCCCGTAAGCGGGAAAGGCGAATCCGGCGGAGGTCGCGGCGCGCTGCTGCGCCTTGGCGCGCCAGTTCATCAGCCGGGGCGCGGTCGGCCGGTCGAGGAACAGCATGCCGCCGATCGCGCTCTCCACCTCCGCCTCGATCCCCGGCCGCAGCGCATGGAGGATGCGCACCGTGCGGCGGATGCGGGCGCTGTGGCGGTCGATCAGCTCCAGATTGTCGCGGATCGGCTGTTCACGCGGAATGTCGCTCAACGCGCCAAAGATGGTGCGGAAAAAGCCGGGCAGGGGGCCTTCCTGCCCAGCCTCATCCTCCTGCTCGCCGCGCCGGTTGAGCCGGATCGAGCGATGGCCGGGCTTGGGATCGATATAGACGAAGCGCCGGTCGATCTCTCGCCGCGACGGCCGGTTGCGCAGCGCGCCGATGGCAGGCGCAAAGGGCGCGTTGGCCAGCACCGATCCGTCGATCAGCACCGCGTCCTCCGCCTGTCCCTGCGCGGTCTGGCGCGGGAGCACGCGGGCGAGGAACGCATCGCGCCCCGGCCAGGCGCGATGACGATGCGTGAGAACCCGGTCCAGCTCGCGCACGGTAAAGGGCGGAAAGGCGCCGGGGAAGCTCGCGGTGGCGCGGGCGGCGAACACCAGCTCCACCGCGTCGGCGAATTGACGCTGGTCCCGATCATCGGCGCGAAAGCCGATCGACAGGCGATGTTCGGTCTCCACCACCAAAGGCGGGCTGTTGAGCGTGAGGCTTTGCGGATGGCCTTCGAAATCGGTCACGGTGACGAACAGGTCGAGCGGATGACCGGCGGGCAACAGCGGCGGTCCCGCCGGCGAAGCCGCCATCGCGTCGAACGCATCGAGCAGCATGGTGGAAAAAATCTCGCCGCCAAAAGGTGGCTCGAACCAGCGCGAGCGGATGAAGCGCGACAATTTGTGCCGCACCTCCTCGCGCGTTTCCGGCGCGACGGTGCGCTCGACCGTATCGCCCGGATGCCGCGCCGCCATCCAGACCAGCGGCGCGGCCCAGAATTTGCTGATCGCGCGGGCGGGTCGGGCATCGGGATCGAGCAGCTTGTCGACATCGGCATTTTCCAGCCACATATCGGTCAGCGGCTCCAGCGACTGCCCGGTCTCGATCGCTTGCGCCAGGAAGATACCGTTGATCCCGCCCGCGCTCGCGCCCGCGATGATGTCGGGCATGATTCGCAGCCGCACCCCGCTCGCCGCCTCCATATCCGCCAGCAGCCGCGCATAGACCGTCTCGCTGCCCGGTTCTGGCGCTGTGCCGTCATGAAAGGCCCGGCTCGCGCGCGCCAGCCGCCAGATTTCCTTGGTGATGCCGTGCATATAGACGGCCAGACTGATTCCGCCATAGCAGACCAGCGCCAGCCTCAGTTCCTTCTCCCTCATGCGCCGAACGTCGCAAACGCCGGCCCGCTTGTCGAGGGGGCGATGGGTGCGCGCCGGTCAGGCAAATCGCAACTCGGCCCAGATCGGCAGATGGTCCGACGCCCGCCGCGCGGCCGCGCTTTCATGCACCCCGCAATCGGTCAGCGTCGTCCGTTCGCAATGCATGATCCGGTCGAGCCGGGCCACGGGGCGGCGCGCATGAAAGCTGCGCCCGCACGGCGCGAACGAATAATGGCGCGCAAAGTCGGCAAGACAGCCCCGGTCGGCGCTCCATTCGTTAAGGTCGCCCATCAGGACGGTCGGCAGCGATTCGCCATGGGCGGCGGCATGGATCACCGCCGCCGCCTGCCGCCGTCGCCACAGGCCCGACAGGTCGAGGTGCATGCCGAACACACGCAGCCTGTGGCCATGCAGTCCAACCTCCGCCATGGTCGCGCCGCGCGGCTCGAGGCAGGGCAGGTGCAGCACGTCATGGGCGGCGATCTCGGCTGCTTTACGCACCAGCAGGACGTTGCCATGCCATCCCATCGAATCGCTCTGCACATTGAGCGGCACGGGCTTGTAATCGCTCTGGCTTTCCAGCAGCCAGGCGGGGATCGCCGCCGACCGGACCCCAAAGCGGCGGTCCGCCTCCTGCAACGCGATGATGTCGGCGTCGAGTTCGCCCAGCACCTCCAATATGCGCTCGGGGTTGCGGCGGCGGTCGGTGCCGATGGCTTTGCGGATATTGTAGCTGGCGAAACGGATGGACTGCATCGCTACTGAATGCCCAAGGACGCCGCAGGTTTCCAGCGCGCCGTGCAACATGTGATTGTGTTCCGCATATGTTCTGATACAGATTCGCTATGGCCAAGACAAAGCGCAAATTCGTCTGTCAGCAATGCGGCACCGTCGCGAGCCGGTGGCAGGGGCAGTGCGAGGATTGCGGTGAATGGAACAGCATCGTCGAGGAAGCGGCGGAGACGGTCTTTTCGGCGCGTCATGATCTGCAAGGCGGCGGGCGGGCGCTGACGATGGTTGCGCTCGACAGCGCGATCGCCTTGCCCGATCGTGCGTCCACCGGGATTGCCGAGTTTGATCGCGCGCTGGGCGGGGGGCTGGTCACCGGATCGGCGACGCTGATCGGCGGCGATCCGGGCATCGGCAAATCGACCTTGCTGTTGCAGGCGGCGGCGCGAATCGCGATGCGCGGGCTGGCGGTCGCCTATATCAGTGGCGAGGAAGCGGCCGATCAGGTGCGGTTGCGCGCGCAGCGGCTGGGGCTGGGGCAAGCGCCCGTGCAACTCGCGAGCGCGACATCGGTGCGCGATATTCTCACGACGCTGAGCGAAGGGCCGCCGCCCGCCCTGCTCGTGATCGATTCGATCCAGACCATGCACAGCGATTTGATCGAAGGCGCGCCCGGCACGGTCAGCCAGGTGCGCGCCTCGGCTCAGGAACTGATCCGCTTCGCCAAACAGCGCGGCACCGCGCTGGTGCTGGTGGGGCATGTCACCAAGGATGGCAGCATCGCCGGGCCGCGCGTGCTGGAACATATGGTCGACACGGTGTTGAGCTTCGAAGGCGAGCGCAGCCATCAATATCGCATCCTGCGCGCGATCAAGAATCGCTTCGGCGGCACCGACGAGATCGGCGTGTTCGCGATGGTGGCGGAAGGGCTGGAGGAGGTCGCCAATCCCTCCGCCCTGTTCCTCACCCACCGCGACGAGAGTGTGACCGGCGCGACGGTCTTTCCCGCGCTGGAGGGGACGCGGCCGGTGTTGGTGGAAATTCAGGCGCTGGTGGTGCGGCTGTCGAGCGGGGCCACGCCCCGGCGCGCGGTGGTCGGCTGGGACAGCGGACGGCTGGCGATGGTGCTGGCGGTGCTGGAGGCGCGCTGCGGCCTCAGCTTCTCGACCTGCGAAGTCTATCTGAACGTCGCTGGCGGCTATCGCCTGTCCGATCCTGCCGCCGATCTGGCGGTGGCGGCGGCGCTGATTTCGGCGCTGGCGGAAAAGCCGGTGCCGGCCGACATGGTGTTGTTCGGCGAAATCGCGCTGTCGGGCGAAATCCGGCCGGTCGCGCATTCACCGCTTCGATTACGGGAAGCCGCGAAACTCGGCTTCGAACGCGCTTTCGTGCCCAGCGCGGCGGCGGACGGGGTCAAGGGCATAGCGGTGAGCGGCTACCGCAGCCTCGCGCAACTGGTTGACCAGATGCTCGGGCGCGGATAGCCAGCCGTCATGAACGGCGTCGATATTTTGGTCCTGCTGCTGATCGGTGGCTGCGCCGTCTTCGGCCTGCTGCGCGGCTTCGTGCAGGAAACCCTGTCGCTAATCGCCTGGGTGCTCGGCATTTTCGCCATCCGCCTGTTCCACGCCCCGGCCGCGGCGTTCCTCACAGGCTTCGTCGGCACGACCAGCGGCGCGGCGATCCTGGCGTTCGCGCTGGTGTTCGGCATCACCTTCGGCGCGGGCAAGCTGCTCGCGCGGGCGATCGGGCGGCGGACGCGCCAGTCGATCCTGGGGCCGGTCGACCGGGTGCTCGGCGGCGGATTCGGCGCGATCAAGGGACTGATCGGCGCGACGCTGATCTTTCTCACCTTCAGTCTGGTCTACGATACGGTTTATGGCAGCGGCGCGCGGCGACCCGACTGGCTGTCCGACGCGCGCACCTATCCGCTGCTCAACGCGAGCGGCGAGGCGATCAGCGAATTCGTCGCCGAGCGCCGCGCGAAAAAGCCCGCCTGAACCTTACAGCCAGCCCTTGGCGCGATAGGCCTCGACCGTGGCCTTCAGCCCCGCCTCGGTCGGCACGGCCGGGGTCCAGATCGTCGGCGGCGGCTGCATCGTGCCGTTCGCGACCCAATCGGGATGACAGAAATAGCGCACCCGATCCGGCGTAAGCTTCGCCCGGCCGCCGCGAAAGCCGCGATCGAGACCCGCACCGATGTTCATGACCCAGCGCGGCACCGCCATGGTGCGTACCGGCCGCCCGACCGCGCGGCCGACCGCCTGCCCGAAATCCTTGTGATCCCAGCCGCCCGGCGTCCCGTCATCGACCTCGAACGTGCGGGCGAGGCCCAGATGCCGCTGCGACCCCAGCGCCAGCAGCAGGCGGGCAAGGTCCCCGACCTCGATCACCGAAAGCCGCCCGCCCGGCGGCAGCAGCATGACACCGCGCTGCGCCATCGCAAACAGCTCCAGCATCTCGCGGTCGCCCGGCCCGTAAATGGCGGGCGGCCGCACGATCGTCCAGTCGAGGCCGCTCGCCCTTACATGGCGCTCGGCCAGTTCCTTGGACCAGCCATAGTCGGACAGTTGCGGCTCGCGCGCGGCGAGCGACGACACATGCACCAGCCTCCGCACGCCCCGGCGGCGCATCGCGTCGATCAGCGTCATGGTGCCACGCGCATTGCCCGCCTCGAAGCCATCGCGGTCCGGCGCATTCACGACCCCGGCGATATGGATCACCGCATCGACATCGCGCACCAGCGTATCGAGCGCGGCGGCGTTGTCGAGCGACCCGTGCACCCATTTGAGGCGCGCGCGCGGCGGCTGCGCACGGCGAGCGAGCGCACTGACATGCAGCCCCGCCGCCAGCGCCTGATTCAGGGTTTCGGCGCCGACGAATCCCGTCGCGCCGGTCATGGCGATGCGCAGCGACATGGGGTTCAGACCAGCGCCATATGATCGCGGTGCACCAGCACCGATCGCGGCATTTCGCCCAGCAGCGCGGCGATATCCTCGCTGCGCTTGCCCGCGATCCGCGTGGCGGCGGCGCTGTCATATTCGGACAGGCCGCGCGCGATGACCCGGCCGTCATGGCTGAGGATATCGACCACATCGCCGCGCTCGAACTGCCCCTCCACCCGCGCGACGCCCGCAGGCAGCAGGCTGTTGCCGCGCTCCAGCGCCCGTTCCGCGCCTTCATCGACGATGATGCGCCCGCGCACGGTCAGTCGGCCCGACAGCCAGCCCCTCCGAGCACCGTTGCGCGCACCCTTGCCCTGGGCCGCGAGGAAGATCGAGCCGCGCCCGCCCTGTTCCCAGTGGGACAGCGGCGCGTCGATCTTGCCCGAAATGATAGCGAGGTGCGCGCCTGCGCCGGTGGCGATCTTCGCCGCCTCGATCTTGGACGTCATGCCGCCCGATCCCATGCCGGACGCGGAGCCGCCGTCGGCCATGGCCATGATCCGCGCGTCGATGCGCTCTATCCTGTCGATGAACATGGCGTTCGCATCGGCGTGCGGGTTCGCGCTGTAAAGCCCGTCTACGTCAGACAGCAGCACCACCGCGTCAGCCCGAGCGGCTTGCCCGATCCGTGCCGCCAGCCGGTCATTGTCGCCGAAGCGGATTTCGGCGGTGGCGACGCTGTCATTTTCGTTGACGACCGGCACCACGCCAAGCTGCATCAGCCGTTCCAGCGTCGCTGACGCGTTGAGATAGCGGCGGCGATGTTCCAGATCGTCGAGCGTCACCAGCATCTGCGCCGCCGTGATATCCCGCTCCGCCAGCAGCGCGGCCCAGCATTGGGACAGCGCGATCTGGCCGGTCGCGGCGGCGGCCTGCGCATCCTCCAGACTGCCGCGCCCGCCCTTGGGCAGCTTCAGCCGCCGTGCGCCGAGCGCGATAGCGCCCGACGACACGATGATGATCTGCTGCCCGGCGGCCTTGCGCGCGGCGACATCGGCGACCAGCGTGCGCAGCCAGGCTTCGCGCACCTGCCCGGCGGCGTCCACGAGCAGCGCGGAGCCGATCTTGATGACAAGGCGACGGGCGGAGGACGGCGGGAAGCCGGGGAGGGGAGCGGTCATGACGGCCTGGAATGACGAGAGAGTTTCGTGGATTTCAGAGCGGCGACCATGGCTTTTCATCCTCGTCGCCGTCCCGGCTTCCGCCCGCATCGCTCAGCGCCGCCGCTTTGGCATCGCCAACCATCGGCAGGATGGCGTCCAGCAGCGCCTCGACGCCGTCGCCGTTGCCCGCCGAGATGATGAACACATCCTCGACGCCCGACTGGCGCAGCTGCGCGGCGATATCTTCCATCAGTTCAGGTCCCAGCAGATCGCCCTTGTTCAGCGCGACGATCTGTGGCTTTTCCTCCAGGCCGCCGCCATAGGCCGCCAGTTCGTCCTGCACGATGCGCCACGCCTCGATGGGATCGTCGCCGGTCGCGTCGATCAGGTGGAGCAGCACGCGGCATCGCTCGATATGGCCCAGGAAGCGGTCGCCGATCCCCGCGCCCTCTGCCGCGCCTGCGATCAGGCCGGGAATATCCGCCAGCACGAATTCGCGCTGCTTGTGCAGCACGACGCCCAGTTGCGGCTTGGTGGTGGTGAAGGCATAGGCGCCGACCTTCGCCTTCGTATTCGTCACCTTGTTGATGAGCGTCGATTTGCCCGCATTGGGCATGCCGACGAGGCCGACATCGGCGAGCAGCTTGAGCCGCAGCCAGACCCACATTTCCTGCCCCGGCCAGCCCGTGCCATGCTGACGCGGCGCGCGATTGGTGCTGGTCTTGTACGACATATTGCCCCGCCCGCCGTCACCGCCGCGCAGAAAGACGATGCGCTGCCCCGGCTCGGTGAAGTCGGCGAGGATTTCCTGATCCTCATAATCGGGGATGCCGTCCTCATCCTCGGTGCCTTCGATCGGTTGCGGATCGGTCAGAATCTGGGTGCCGACCGGCACCTGCACGATCAGGTCCTCGCCGCCCGCGCCATAGCGGTTCTTGCCCATGCCGGGCTTGCCGCGCTGCGCCTTGAAATGCTGGGTGTAGCGGAAGTCGATCAGCGTGTTGAGACCGGCGACGCATTCGAAGATGATGTCGCCGCCCTTGCCGCCATAGCCGCCGTCCGGCCCGCCATATTCGACATATTTTTCACGCCGGAAACTGACCGCGCCGGGGCCGCCCCAGCCGGACTTGATGTAAATTTTTGCTTGATCGAGAAAATGCATGGGCGGCCCATAGCCGCTTAGAGCTTGTTTGGAAATGCGCCTTTGGCGCATCCGCACCGGCCCTCACCCCCACCCGACCGCCCATCAGGATACCATGTCTGGGAGGTCGGCGGAGATGAGGGCCGGTGCGGCATTTCCAAACAGACGCTCATCGTGGGGAATTAAACCGTCTCGCGCGCCGCACGGATCGCATGGCGCGACCGCGTGCGGCGGGTTCATCCGTCAGGCGGCGAGCGCGGGACCCCCGTCGCCATAAAGTTCGAGCGCCGGGTCATTGGCCATGCGCACGACTTCGCCCTCTTCGAAGATCAGGCAATCGACTTCGGCGCGCCGCGCCGCGCTGAACCGCCGCTCGGTCTGGCCGGTGAAGCGAAAGCCGATTTTGCGCAGCACATTGCCCGACGCCGGATTGTCGGCAAAGTGAAAGGCGCGCAGCCCTTGCAGACCGGTGGCGCGCGCCATGCTCAGCATCGCCTGCGTCGCTTCCGTCGCAAAGCCCAGCCCCCAATAGGGCCGCGCGATCCAGTAGCCGAGTTCCGGTGCGCCGTCCGCCGCCGTGGAGATGGCGCAGCCCCCGACGAGGCGCGGCGCGCCCAGCGTGCGGGTGAAGGCGAGCAAGCGGGGCGCGCGTGCGTCCTGCGGTATCGACAGGAATGCTTGCGCATCGGCAAGTTCATAGGGGCTGGGAGCCTCCGCCAGATTGCGCAGCACGGCATCATTGCCGATCGCTTCGGCAAGGGCGGGGGCGTCTTCCATCCAGCCTGGCCGCAGCAGCAGGCGGGGGGTGCGGGCGAACATGATCGTCTCTCCTGTTATGCGTTCGCCTTTGGCCGTCTTTCATGACGGCCTAAAGACAGTCCGGTCTGGTTGTTACCCCGCCCGCAGGACGCGCGAAGGGGTGACGGGTTCCAGAGGTTTGAGGGAAATGGAGCGAGAGCGCGACAAACGGAAAAGGGCGCTCCCTTTGACAAGGAGCGCCCCTTTTTCCCTCGAACACCGATGGCGATTTTTCGGTCGCCGATCGGGAGGATCGCCCCTTTTTCAAGGACGACCCGTCATGTCGTCCGAATTTATTCCGCGGCTTCCGCCTGCGCGTCGACCGATACATATTTGCGGCCGAGCTTGCCCGAATGGAAGGTCACGCGACCTTCGCCAAGGGCGAACAGCGTGTGATCCTTGCCCATGCCGACATTGCGGCCGGGATAGACGCGGGTGCCGCGCTGACGGATGATGATGTTGCCGCCGATCACTTCCTGACCGCCGAATTTCTTCACGCCAAGGCGCTTCGATTCCGAATCGCGACCGTTGCGCGACGAACCGCCAGCTTTCTTATGTGCCATGACCTAACTCCTTGATTGCTGAATGAGGCTCAGGCGCCGATCGACACGATCTTGAGGATCGTGTGACGCTGGCGATGGCCATTCTTGCGGCGATAATTGTGGCGGCGGCGCTTTTTGAAGACGATAACCTTCTCGCCCTTCGCCTGCGCGATGATTTCGGCAGCGACGGTCAGGCCGCCGGTGTCCTTGAGGTCGCCGCCTTCGCCGGCCAGCAGGATGTCATCCAGCGTGATCTTGTCGCCGGCCTCTCCGGCCAGCTTCTCGACGACGATCTTGTCTCCGGCGGCGACGCGATATTGCTTGCCGCCCGTGCGCACGATAGCGAACATGGCTTGTCTCTTCTCGTTCAAAACTGCTTTACGCAACTCACCGAAGACCTTGAAGTCCTGCTGACCCGCGCGGGAATGTGGCCCGTTAGTGGAAGGGGCGGGCGATGTCAACCGGGCGAAGCGGCGGATGAGGGTGGTTTTAACGGCTCCGCTTCCTATAATAGAGCGGATGCCAAAGGGAGCCGAATGACGCGATCGCCGGACAGGATGTTGATGAACGAGGGCGATATGCCCTTCGTCGCGACCCTGTGGATGACGCTGATTCTGGCGCTGGCCTGCGCCCTTGCCCCGCTGGGGCCGCCATCGAGCCGTGAGGCGGGGTCTGCGTTCAACCCGGCGACGACCGCCGTGGCGCTGAAGGTGCGCTCGCCCGATATCGCGCCGATGGTCAGGGTCGCCGATCCCGATGATACCCGCCGGTCGATCGGGTTGGACGTACCGACGCTTCCTGCCGCCTCCGCCATTGTCGCGGAGGGACGGGCGCGCCTCGTGCAGGCATGGGCGGGATGGACGACTGCGCGAGCGCCGTCCGCCGTCCGATCCGGTCACAGGCTGGCCAGAGCACCCCCGGTTCGCGTCTGACCGCCCGCGTGAAGCGGGCCGCTATCGACCGAATCATGCTATACCCGACGGATGGCGCGCGATCGCGCCCGCATGTCGTCCGCCGCCCCTGAACGAAAGGCTTTCATGCCCCATCACACGCCCCTGATCGGCACCATCGTCGCCGGTCTCGTCGTTGCTTTCATCATGGGTTCGATCGCCCATCGCCTCAAATTATCGCCGCTCGTCGGCTATCTGGTCGCGGGCATCATGGTCGGTCCCTTCACCCCCGGCTTCGTCGCGGACACGAGCCTTGCCAATGAACTGGCGGAAATCGGCGTCATCCTGCTGATGTTCGGTGTGGGTCTGCATTTTTCGCTCAAGGACCTGCTGTCGGTCAAATATATCGCCGTGCCGGGCGCCCTGGCGCAGATTGCGGTGGCTACCTTGCTCGGCGTCGGGCTTGGGCATGTCATGGGCTGGCCGTTGATGGGCGGCATCGTGTTCGGCCTCGCCCTGTCGGTGGCCAGCACCGTCGTCCTGCTGCGCGCGCTTCAGGGGGCCGATCTGGTCGAAACCAAGCGCGGGCGAATCGCGGTGGGCTGGCTGATCGTCGAGGATCTGGTGATGGTTCTGGCGCTCGTCCTGCTGCCCGCGCTGGCGAAGGTTATCGGCGATGCGGATGGCGGCGGCGGGGCGGCCGCCTTGCTCGGGCCGCTGCTCGGCACCCTGCTCAAGGTCGCGGGCTTCGTCGCGCTGATGCTGATCGTGGGGCGGCGCGTCATCCCCTGGGCCTTGCACTGGGTCGTCCACAGCGGATCGCGCGAGCTGTTCCGCCTCGCCGTGCTGGCGATCGCGCTTGGCGTGGCCTTCGGCGCGGCGGCGGCGTTCGATGTCTCGTTCGCGCTCGGCGCTTTCTTCGCCGGCATGATCCTGGGCGAAACGCCGCTCAGCCGGCGGGCGACGGAAGAAACGCTGCCGCTGCGCGACGCTTTCGCGGTGCTGTTCTTCGTGTCGGTCGGCATGTTGTTCAACCCGCGCATATTGGTGGATCAGCCGTTGCCCCTGCTCGCCACCGTCGCGATCATCATCGTGGGCAAATCGATCGCGGCCTTCGCCATCGTCAAGCTGTTCCGCCATCCGGGCGACACCTCGCTCACCATCGCGGTCAGCCTGGCGCAGATCGGTGAATTCTCCTTCATCCTCGCGTCGCTCGGCACCGGGCTTGGCGTGTTGCCCGCTGAGGCGCGCGACCTGATCCTGGCCGGTGCGATCATTTCGATCTTCCTCAACCCCATCCTGTTCTCGCTGGTCGTGCGCGGCCGCAAGCAGGAGGAGCGGGACGAGGAAAATGCGCGCATTGCCGCCGCGCGTCCGGCGATCGGCCATGTCGTGCTGGTGGGCTATGGCCGCGTCGGCAAGCTGATCGCCGACCGGCTGGCGCAGCAGAAGGTGCATTTCGTGGTGGTCGAGGATGATGCGGAAAAGGCCGAGGAAGCCCGGCAGGCGGGCGTCCCGCTGGTCCGGGGCAATGCGCTGGAGGACCGGCATCTGCGCGCCGCCGGTATAGCCGAGGCGCGCCATCTGCTCATCGCCGTTCCCGAAGGGTTCGAGGGCGGCGCGATCCACGAACATGCGCGCTCGCTGAACCCCAATCTTCAGACCATCGCCCGCGCCCATAGCGACGCGGAAGTGGAGTATCTGGACGGGCTGGGCGTTCCCCATGTGGTGATGGGCGAGCGCGAACTGGCCGGGCGCATGCTGACGCTGTGCGGTGTGCGGTAATATAGGCCGCTCCGACCCGTCCGGCGCGAACCGGACGGGTCAAGCTTTGCCGATCAGCCCCGGCCGCGCGGCGGCCCCTTGCGCGCAGCGCCGCCCTTGAAGGCGCGTGGCTTGTGCGACGGCGGGCCGCTGCGGTTGGGCCGGTCGCCATTGGCCGGGCGCAATTGCTTGCGATGTTCCCGCGCTTCCTCGCGCGGCGCACCCTCGACCGGCTCGAACGCCACATCGGCGCCCTCGTCACCCGCCTCGCCCGAACGCTTGACCGCCGCGATGAAGCGCGACGCGATCGCCTTGGGAATTTCGAACATCGTTTCGCTCGCCGTGATCCGGATCGCGCCGATATCGCCGCGCGACACATGGCCGCGACGGCAGATCAGCGGCAATATCCAGCGCGGATCGGCATTTTGGCGGCGACCAATGTCCATGCGGAACCATTGGGTATCCTCAAAGCCCGGACGTGGCCCTTCGCGGCGCGGCGGCGCTTCGCTGGCGTCCAGCATTTCTTCGGGCGCGGGCATGGCCGCCCGTGCGCTACGCACGAGCATGGCGGCGATTTCCTTGGCGCTCTTGGCGGCCAGCAATTCGGCGCCCAGCGTCCAGTCGGCTTCTTCCAGCTCCATCGGCGCCAGCAACTGCGCGCGCAGCCGCTCGGCATCCTGCGCCGCGATCGCTTCGCGGCTCGGCACCGGCACCCACTCGACGGGGATCTTCGCGCCGCGTAGCATCCCTTCGACCCGGCGACGGCGCGGATAGGGGACGATCAGGACGGCGGTGCCCTTCTTGCCCGCGCGGCCCGTGCGGCCGGACCGATGCTGCATCGTTTCGGCGTCGCGGGGAATTTCGACATGGACGACCAGCGTCAGCGTGGGCAGATCGATGCCGCGTGCGGCGACATCGGTGGCGACGCATACCCGCGCGCGCTTGTCGCGCAGGGCCTGCAAAGCATGATTGCGCTCGTTCTGGCTATGCTCGCCTGAAAGCGCGACCGCCGCAAAGCCGCGTTCGGTCAGGCTGGCGTGCAGATGGCGCACATTGTCGCGGGTCGCGCAAAACAGGATCGCCGTTTCCGCTTCGTGGAACCGCAGCAGGTTCACGACGGCATTTTCAATTTCGGACGGCGCGACGGTCATCGCCTGGTAGCTGATATCGCCATGGCCGCGGTCGGCGGAGGCCGATGCGATCTGGAACGCGTTCTTCTGATAGCGGCGGGCCAGCGCCACGATCGGCTTGGGCATGGTCGCGGAGAACAACAGCGTGCGGCGGCTTTCGGGCGTCGCGTCGAGAATGCCTTCAAGGTCCTCGCGGAAGCCCATGTCGAGCATCTCATCGGCCTCGTCGAGTACGGCGGTCCTGAGCGCCGACAGGTCGAGCGCGCCGCGTTCCAGATGGTCGCGCAGACGGCCCGGCGTGCCCACGACGATATGCGCGCCCTGCGCCAGCGCCTTGCGCTCCCGCGCGGCGTCCATGCCGCCGACGCAGGTCGCGATCCGCGCGCGCGCACCGGCATAGAGCCATTCCAGCTCGCGGCTGACCTGTAGCGCCAGTTCGCGCGTCGGCGCGATCACCAGCGCCAGCGGCCAGGCGGGCGGGGGCAGGCGGCCTTCCTCGTTCAGCAGTTCGCCCGCCATGGCGAGGCCGAAGGCGACGGTCTTGCCCGATCCGGTCTGCGCCGACACGATCATGTCGCGGCCGACCGCTTCGGGTTCGATGACGGAAGCCTGCACTTCGGTCAGGGCTTCATAGCCCTTTTTGCTCAGCGCCTCGGCGAGGAGGGGAGGGAGGTTTTCGAATGCCATTAGTGTGTTTTCCATCGGATAAAAGCGACCCGCCTTCGTCCGACGGATACCAAGAGACCTGTCTGTGCTCCTGCGAACGCCGGAGCCTGGGGGCAAGGTCACGCACCCCAATCCTGAACTCCTGTTTTCGCAGGAGGATAGTTAGCGGGAGAGGCAGGATCTGCCATGTCCCCAAACAAGAAAGCCTCCTTCCCGCGTTCCCGAGGAAGGAGGCTCCTTGTTACCTTATAGCGCAGAAATCAGACGTTGGCGACTTCCGCCACATCGACCTTCACGCCCGGACCCATCGACGACGACAGGGCGATCTTGCGGACATATTTGCCCTTCGATCCGGTCGGCTTCGCCTTGACGATCGCATCGACGAAGGCGTCGAAATTCTTGCGCAGATCTTCGGCGGTGAAGCTCGACTTGCCAAGGCCGGCATGGATGATGCCCGCCTTTTCGACGCGGAATTCGATCTGGCCACCCTTGGCGGCCTTCACGGCTTCGGCGACGTTCGGCGTCACGGTGCCAAGCTTCGGGTTCGGCATCAGGCCCTTGGGACCCAGCACCTTGCCGAGACGACCGACCAGACCCATCATGTCGGGCGTGGCGATGACGCGCTGGAAGTCGATATTGCCGGCCTGGATGCTCTCCAGCAGGTCTTCCGCACCCACGATGTCGGCGCCGGCGGCGGTCGCCGCTTCGGCCTTGTCGCCACGGGCGAACACGGCGACGCGGACGTCCTTGCCGGTGCCTGCGGGCAGGGTGACGACGCCACGGACCATCTGGTCGGCGTGACGCGGATCGACGCCCAGGTTGATCGCGATCTCGACGCTTTCGTCGAACTTGGCGGTCGCGTGGGTCTTGATCAGGCCCAGCGCCTCATCGACGCCGTGCAGCTTTTCACGATCGATCGTGGTGGCGAGTGCCTTCGCCTTCTTGGTCAGCTTTGCCATGATCTTAGCCCTCCACCACGTCGAGGCCCATCGCGCGAGCGGAGCCTTCGATGATCTTCGTTGCAGCGTCGATGTCGTTCGCGTTCAGATCGACCATCTTGGCCTGCGCGATTTCGGCGAGCTGGGTGCGGGTGATCTTGCCGGCGACGACCTTGCCCGGTTCCTTGGAACCCGACTTCAGATTGATCGCCTTCTTGATGAGGAAGGTCGCGGGCGGCTGCTTCATCGTGAAGGTGAAGCTGCGGTCGGCATAGACGGTGATGATCGTGGGCAGGGGCGTGCCCTTGTCCATGTTCGCCGTCTGCGCGTTGAACGCCTTGCAGAATTCCATGATGTTCACGCCGCGCTGACCCAGTGCTGGGCCGATCGGCGGGGCAGGCTTGGCATCTCCAGCGGGCACCTGGAGCTTGATATAGCCCGTAATCTTCTTGGCCATTGTCACTCACTCTGTTGCTGGGCGCGCCGGTAAAGGACACACCCGGTTCAAGTTTAGCGGTTCAAGCGGCGCTCCGTAGAACGCCTCCCGCGCTTATTTCCGGTCGCCCGGAAATTCTTATTCCGCCGAACTTACTTACTTGGACAGTTCGACCTGTTCGAAATCCAGTTCGACCGGGGTGGCGCGACCAAAGATCGACACCGACACCTTGACCCGGTTCTTTTCGAAATCCAGTTCCTCGACCGTGCCGTTGAAGCTGGCGAAGGGACCGTCCAGCACCTTGACCGCGTCGCCGATCTCGTAATCGACGCTGACCTTGTGCTTGGGCGCGGCTTCGGCTTCCTTGCGGGCGCCGAAATAGCGGGCGGCCTCGGTCTCGCTGATCGCCTGCGGCTTGCCCATCGACCCTAAGAAACCCGTGACCTTGGGCGTGTTCTTGACGAGGTGATAGACATCGTCGTTCATCGCCAGCTTGGCGAGGACGTAGCCCGGCATGAACTTGCGCTCGACCTGCACCTTCTTGCCGCGCTTGACCTCTGTCACGGTCTCGGTGGGGACTTCCACCTGTTCGACCAGCTGGGTGAGGCCCATGCGCTCGGCTTCGGACAGGATCGATTCCTTGACCTTGTTTTCGAAGCCCGAATAGGCGTGGATGATGTACCAGCGCGCCATGTTACCGTGTCAAACTCCCAAAATATCCGGTCATATCGTTCAGGCCTGCCCGGCGGCGAACGCCAGCAGCCAGCGCACGATCGCACCGAAGAAGGTGTCGATGCCAAAGAAGAACAGCCCCAGCGTCGTCGTCATGATGACGACCATGACCGCCGTCATCATCGTCTCGCGGCCGGTGGGCCAGACGATCTTCGACGCTTCGGTCTTGACCTGATTGACGAACTCACCGGGAGAAGTCTTGGCCATGCAGCTGCCCGTTCACCTTCGAAACCAACACCAAAGCGCGAGGCAATACGCCGCCCTCCCGATCCCGCCCTGTTCGGCGTCCGGGGGTGCGGCCGCATAGCTTCGCGACACAATTCGACGGCGCATCTAGCGGCAAACCCCGCGATAGACAAGGGATGCCGCTAAAAGGCTTTGGCAGGAGTGCCCGGATTCGAACCGAGGACATTCGGTTTTGGAGACCGACGCTCTACCAGCTGAGCTACACTCCTGTGCCGGCGAAGGAGGGCGCTTTAGCGTGGCCAGCGGGGGAGGGCAAGGCAATAAACCTCATTGCGGCGCGGGTTCTTCCACTTGCGTATCGGCGCTCGTCTGCCGCTCCGCCTCCTGATTGATCTGCGCGCCGAGCAGAACCACGAAGGCCGACACATAGAGCCATAATTGCAGCACCACGACCGCGCCCAGCGACCCGTATGTCTCGTTATAATTGCCGAATTTCGCGACATAGAGCGATACCGCCAGCGTTGTCGCCACCCAGAACAGGGTCGCGGTGATCGACCCGGTGGTCAGCCACCGCCACCGCGCCCGGCGGCGATGCGGCCCGAAGCGGTAGACGAGCGCGAACACCAGGCTCGCGAGCGCGGCGGCGGCGATCCACGTCAGCAGCTTGACGGAAAAGATCGCGGCGGCGCCCCAGCCGCTGACCATGTCCTGCAAAAACCCGATGACCGAAGCGGTGACGACGCCGCTCACCACGACCAGCACAGCGGAAAAGGTGATCCCCATCGACACCCGGTAAAAGGCGAAGAAACCGCGCGCCTCCTTCTCCTCATAGACGATGTTGAGCGCCTCGATGATGGCCGAGGCGGCGCGCGTCGCGCCATAGACGGCGAGAGCGAGCGCGAGCAGCAGGCCAAAGCCGACCGCAGGCTTGGTCGTGGTGACGATGGCCATCAACTGGTCGTTGATGAGCTTGGCGGCGTCGGCGGGCACGACCGTGATGATCGATCGCATATGTTCCGCGACCAGCGCCGGATCGCCGATCAGCCCATAGGTCAGCACGACGGCGGCCAGCAGAGGCGCGATGCTGAGAAAGGCGTAATAGGCGACGCCCGCCGCGAGCAGTGACAGATGATTGGTCGCTATCGCCGCCCAGACGCGCTTGGCGATTTCCCACCACGCGCGCGGCGGGATCTTCCATGGCGCATCGGCATGGACTTCGTGCGCGACCATCTCTGTCATCATGTCCCCTGTTCGCCCGGTTGTTCGCAGGCAGCCGCCAGCAAGCGCGCGAAGGCGGTCGGGAGTTCCCCCGGTCGAGGGCCGATAGGGGTTTTAGAGAAAGACGCCGCCCTTCATGATCCGGCGGGCGCGGCCCTGCACGGGCACGCGGTCGAACGGGGTATTGCCCGCCTGCGCCGCCATCTTGCCCGAATCCACGATCCACGGCGCGTCGGGATCGATGAAGATGAGATCGGCGGCGCTCCCCGGCGAAAAGCTCCCCGCCTGCACCCCCAGGATGCGGGCCGGATTGGCGCTGAGCAGCGTCATCAGCCGGTTGAGCGACACATGGCCGTCGCGCACGAGATTGAGCGAGAGCGCCAGCAGCGTTTCCGCGCCCGCCATGCCCGGCGCGGCGTCGGCGAAGGGCAGGCGCTTGTCCTCCGGTCCGCGCGGATCATGGCTGGATGTGATGACGTCCACCGTGCCATCGGCAACCGCCGCGATCGCCGCCTTGCGGTCATCCTCCGACCGCAGCGGCGGCGACAGGCGAGCGAAGGTGCGGAAATCGGTGACGGCATTGTCCGACAGGAACAGATAGGCCGGGCTGACCCCGCAGGTCACGTTCAGCCCCTCCGCCTTGGCGGCGCGCACCAGATCGAAGCCCGCCTGCGTCGTGACCAGCCGGAAATGCAGCGCCGCGCCGGTCTGTCGCACCAGCATGATGTCGCGCGCGATCGCCATCGCTTCGGCGCAGGCGGGCGCGTGGGGCAGGCCGAGCCGGGTCGCGGTCTCGCCCGATGTCGCCACCGCCCTCGCGGTCAGACCGCCATCTTCGGCATGAGCGATCACCGTCAGGCCAAGGCCGGACGCATAGGCCAGCACCCGCAGCATCACGCCCGAATCGGCGATCCATTGCCGCCCGGTGCCGACCGCCTTCGCGCCCGCCGCCTGCATCATGCCGATTTCGGCCAGCTCCAGCCCCTTGAGGCCGCGCGTCGCCGCCGCGATCGGATGGACCCAGAAGTCCGGCTTGCCCGCCCGTGTCGCCTGCCGGATGAGACCGGCGTCGTCGAGCGGGGAGGACTGGTCGGGCATCAGCGCCGCGCGCGTGATCCCGCCAAAATGAAAAGCGGGCTTGTCGGTCGCGAACACGCCCAGATCGACCAGCCCCGGCGCGACGACGAGTCCGCGCGCGTCGATGCGTTCGGCGTTCTCGGGAACGGCGATATCGCCCGCGGCGACGATGCGGTCGCCCTCGATCAGGATGACGCCGTCCGCCAGCTGATCCCCTGCCGGGTCGGCCAGCCGGCCGTTGACGATAGCGAGACTCGTCAAGACACAATCCTCCGACCCTGTAGCCCGGCGCAAAGCGAAGGCATCGATTCCCGCCTTTGCGGGAATGACGAAGAGGTCATGCCCATCCCTCGCTCCTTGATGGTCGGGATGGTCAAGCCCATCCCTCGATACCCCTTGCCCCGCGCGTGAGCACATCCAGACACGCCATGCGGATCGCGACGCCCATCTCCACCTGCTCGGTGATGGCGGAGCGTTCGGGATGGTCGGCGACGCTGCTCGAAATTTCGACGCCCCGGTTCATGGGGCCGGGATGCATGACCAGCGCGTCGGGCTTGGCCAGCGCCAGCCGCTCGGGCGTCAGGCCGTAGAGCATATGATATTCGCGCGGCGAGGGGATGAACGCCCCGTCCATCCGCTCATTCTGCAACCGCAGCATCATCACCACATCCGCCCCGTCGAGACCCGCGTCCATGCGGGTAAAGGGCGTCGCGCCCAGCATTTCGACCTCGGGCGGCATCAGGGTCGGCGGCGCGACCGCCCGCACCTGCGCGCCCAGCGCCGCGAGGCACAGCATGTTGGAGCGCGCGACCCGGCTGTGCAGCACATCGCCGCAAATGGCCACTACCAGCCCCTCGAAGCTCCCCTTGCGCCGCCGGATGGTCAGCGCGTCGAGCAGCGCCTGCGTCGGATGCTGGTGCCACCCGTCGCCCGCATTCAGCACCGGGCAATCGACCTTGTCCGCGATCAGCCGCACCGCGCCCGAACTCGCATGGCGGATGACGATGACATCGGCATACATGGCGTTGAGCGTCATCGCCGTGTCGATCAGCGTTTCGCCCTTCTTCACGCTCGACGTCGCCGCCACCATGTTGACGACGTCCGCGCCCAGCCTTTTCCCCGCAATCTCGAAGGACAGCAGGGTCCGTGTCGAATTTTCGAAGAAGGCGTTGATCTGGGTCATGCCGGCGAGCCGGTCGTCATGCTTGTGCGCGACGCCCCGATTGGCGCGCACCCATTGTTCCGCCTCGTCGAGCAGGAACCGGATTTCCCAGGGCTTGAGGTCGGCGATCGACAGGAGATGCCGGTGCGGAAACAGCGCGCGACCGGCAAGATCGGGCGGATTGGGCGCGGCGGTCGTTTCGGACATGGCCCAAGCCCTTAGGCGACCGGGCAGGGCAGGGCAAGCCGCACGGGCCGCGCAAACCGGCTATTGCGCGCGCGGTCGTAACTCGGTGACGCCAAGATGCAGAAAATAGCGATCAGTTTGTTTTACGATCGAGGCGTAGATATGACGGGCTGCACCTCCCGGCCCATTCACGTCCCACCGCCATGTCGTCCCTTGAACTTTTCCTCCGTCAGCCCGGCGTACATTGCCCCGCTTTACAGGCTCGATCGACAGCGAAGCAGTAATCAGCGCACCAACGGCGTCCGCCTCTTCCTGAAAAGATCGCGCGGCAAGGACGTTACATTCCGCGAGCGGCCACGTGTCCCAATGTGAACTGACAGTTACGTCTGACGCTTGCCATCCATCAAGGCGTGCACCTGGCCTTGTCCCAGCGTCAGCATCGATATACCGGAATTGCCAATCGCGCCGCTTTTCTATCGCCGGCTTAGCGGCGGCGGTCCCTATCGGGACATTGAGGCAGGCGTCCGCAAACAGCTTAACCAAGTCGCCCAAATGCCGAGTTCCGGGAGCTATTGGATCCTTCCGGAAAGAGTCGCCCGTTAGAACAACCTCACTTCCACCACCGTCATACCATGCTCCGTCAATGATGCGGCTCGGCTCAACTCCATGCGCAGCGCTAGCCGACAACAGCGCTACTGCAAGCAGGCCCATTTTTAATTTGGCCATTTCCTACTGCACGCCGCCCCACATGTCGCTGGTCCTGATATAGCCGCGCTGTCCGCGCACGTCGAATGCGCACCATCCACCGGCGCAGGACGAAAGCCGTCCGACCACGCCCTTTTCGGCGCGGAACAGCGCGCGCGACCCTTCATTGGGGGATTCGCGCAAGGGAGCCACCGGCGCGGTCACGACCCCCGTTTTGGCGTCGCTGAGCAGGCGGACATGCATCCAGCCCTGCGCACCTTCGCTATCCTCCACCTTGCGCCACAGGCCCAGCACCTGAACCACCTTCAGCGGCAGATCGCGGCGGCGGTAAATCCAGTTGGACGGGTAATCGAGGCTGGGTCCGACGCGCATCCGCGCCTCATTCTCCGAAATCGACGCCCAATAGGGCACCGGGCGGGCCGGAGCGGCGACCGCCTGTACGGCACCCGACAGACTGACGGCGGCGATAGAGGCGCCCAGCAGATATCGCTTCATATGCAAATCAAGTTCCTGTCCGCGCCCCGGCTCTCTCTTAGCCGCCAGCAGGCCCGACCGACAACCGTTGAGTTATAAGCGAGCGTGCAAATCCGGGGATAAGCGCTTGACCCGCAGCCTGACGGGGCATAGCGGCCAGACATGGCCAAGAAACCGCGCCCCGCCACGCCGCGGGTCATCGTGACCCGTCGTCTGCCGCCCAATGTGGAGGCGCGCATGGCGGAGCTGTTCGACATGAGTTTCAACGTCGGCGACGTGCCGATGGATCGTGCGGCGCTGGCGCGCGCGATGGCGCAATGCGACGTGCTGGTACCCTCCATCGGCGATCAGATCGACGCCGCGCTGATCGCCGCCGCGCCCGAACGGTTGCAACTGATCGCCAGTTTCGGCAGCGGGGTCGATCATATCGATCTCGCCGCCGCGCGCGAAAAGCGGATCATCGTCACCAACACGCCCGGCGTCCTGACCGAAGATACCGCCGACATGACGATGGCGCTGATCCTGTCGGTACCCCGCCGTCTCGCGGAAGGCGAAAAGCTGGTGCGCAGCGGCGCCTGGAGCGGCTGGAGTCCATCGGGCATGCTCGGCCATCGCATCGGCGGCAAAAGGCTGGGGATCGTCGGCATGGGCCGCATCGGCCGGGCGGTGGCGCGCCGCGCCCGCGCCTTTGGCCTGACCATTGCCTATCACAACCGCCACCGCCTGCCGTTCGAGGTGGAGCAGGAGCTGGATGCGGTCTGGTATCCCGATCTCGATTCGCTGCTGGGCGAATGCGACGTCCTGTCGATCAACTGCCCGCTCAACGCCGACAGCCGGGGGATGATCGACGCGCGCCGGATCGCGCTGATGCGCCCCGACGCCTATCTCATCAACACCTCGCGCGCCGAGATCACCGACGAGGCGGCGCTGATCGCCGCGCTCGAAGAAGGTCGGATCGGCGGCGCGGGGCTGGACGTCTATACCCACGAGCCGGCGATCGACCAGCGGCTGCTGGCGCTGTCCAATGTCGTGCTGCTGCCGCATATGGGGTCGGCGACGGTCGAGGGGCGCGACGCCACCGGCGCGCGCGTCATCGCCAATATCCGCACATGGTCGGATGGCCACCGCCCGCCCAATCAGGTGCTGGAAGGCTGGATCTGACCTAGAACCAGAAGCGCAGCCCCGTGACGAACCGGGTTACATTGCGATCATCCGCCGCCATCGCTTCCGGTCCCCGCACCCCGCTCCATTCGACTCCCACATAGGGCGTGAAGCGCGGCTCGATCATATAGCCGAGCCGCGCGCCCAGTTCCGCCTCGCGCAGCACGCTGTCGCGGGTCGCCAGATTGACCTCCGCCCGTGGCGTCAGCAGCAGGCGCTGGGTCAGGCGGATGTCGTGGCTCGCCTCGACCCGCGCCGTCAGCCTGCCCTTGTCGGACAGGAACAGCGCGGCGGCGACCTTGAACCAATAGGGCGCCAGCCCCTCGATGCCGACGCTCGCATAGCTGCGCGCCGGGGCCGGGCGGATATCCTGTCGCAAGCCGAGCTGGAAGTTGAACCACGGGTCGATCGCGTGCGACCACAGCGCCTGCGCTTCGGCATGGTCGATCCGACCGCGCGTCCCTTCGCCCTGCGTCTTGATCGTCAGCCGGTCGATATCGCCGCCGATCCACGCCTCGCCCTCCCAGCGATAGCCGTTGCGGCCGCGCTGCAACCGCGCTTCGAGCAGGTCGACCAGCACCATATTATGCGCCATGCCGCCATTTTCCCGCACCAGCATCCCGCGCGCATGCGCCATCGCGTCGCGATCGAACAGAGCGTCTGCCGCGTGATCGGCTGGCGGGGCAGGGGGTGTGACAGGCGCGCCATGGCCCTCATGGCCGTGGGACTGCGGCGGCGGAGCGGGCGCGTCCATCGTCATCCCCGGCATGTCCGCCATGTCGTGCCCGCTATGGTCCTGCGCCACGGCGGGCGCGAGGCCCAGCATCAGCGCCAGCGGGACGAACAGCACCCTCATGCCGGGTCCGCCCGCACGGTGACGACCCGGAACATCCCCGCATGCATATGCAGCAGCATGTGACAGTGGAACGCCCAGTCGCCCGGCGCATCGGCGGTCAGGTCGAAGCTCAGCCGGCCGCCCGGCAGGACGTTGACCGTATGCTTGCGCGGTTTGGCGCCATCATCGTCCGCGCCCGTCACCAGGTCGAAGAAATGGCCGTGCAGATGGATCGGATGCGGCATCATCGTGTCGTTGACCAGCGTGACGCGCACCCGCTCGCCGAGGCGAAAGGGGATCGGATCGACGCCGTCGCTATATTTCACCCCGTCGAACGACCACATATAGCGTTCCATGTTCGCGGTCAGATGCAGCGTGATCGAGCGGCCGGGGGCGCGCATATCGGGATTGGGCACAGCCGCGCGCAGGTCGCGATAGGTCAGTACGCGATGCGGCACATCCTCCAGCCCGGTGGGCCGATCGCCGGTGCGATCGGCGGGCATGGGTGACAGGCTCGCCACGCCGGGGCCGAGCGGCACGTCCGGCGCGGATGCCGGATCGCGCATCTTCATCGCGCCATGCGCAGTCGCCGGGGCAGGGGCCGCATCATGGCCCATCGCCATATGATCCATCGCCGCGCCCCCTGCCATGGCGCCATGGTCCATGCCCATATCGCGCATCGTCAGCAGCGGCCGGGGGCGGCGCGGCGGGATCGCGGCCGCCATGCCCATCGCCGGGGCCAGCGTCGCGCGGCACTGGCCGGACCGATCGATCGCCTCCGCGACGAACGCATAAGCGCGCGCCTCCGGCGGCTGGACCACGACATCATAGGTTTCCGCGATCGCGATCTGCAATTCGTCGGTTTCGACCGGCACGACATCCTGCCCGTCCGCCTGCACGACCGTCATCGCCAGCCCCGGCAGGCGGATGTTGAAATTGGTCATCGCCGATGCGTTGACGATGCGCAGCCGCACCCGCTCGCCCGGCGTGAACAGGCCCGTCCAGTTGCTCGCGCTGTCATGGCCGTTGACGAGATACTGATAGGCCGCGCCGGTCACATCCGAAATATCGGTCGGGTCCATCCGCATCCTGGCCCAGTCGAGCCGCTTGGCCAGCGGCTGATCGCGCCCGGCGAGCAACCCGGCGACCGTCTGGCGCTGCCGGTTATAATTGCCCCCCATCTGCTTGAGCCGCCGCAGCAACATATGCGGATGGGTGAAGCTCCAGTCCGACAGCACCACGATATGCTCGCGATCCGCCCGCACCCGGTCGCCGCCTGCCGGATCGATGACGATCGCGCCATATAGGCCCATCGCCTCCTGCATGTTCGAATGGCTGTGATACCAGTAGGTCCCGGCCTGCCTGACCGGGAAGGCGTAGGTGAAGGTCTCGCCCGCCGCGATGCCCGGAAAGCTGACGCCGGGCACGCCATCATATTGGAACGGCACCAGCAGGCCATGCCAGTGGATCGAGCTGTCCTCGTTCAGACTGTTGGTCACGGCCAGCCGCACATTCTGCCCCTCGCGCAGCCGGATCAGCGGGCCGGGCAAGGCGCCGTTCACCGTCACCGCATGGCCGCGCTGTGCGCCAAGCGCAAAGCTGCGGCGGCCGATGGTCAGCGCGATATCCTCGCCCGAAACCACGTCGCCGCCGGTCGTGGCCAGTCCATGCGAACCGCTGCGCGCCCAGCCCGGCGCGCAATTCCAGAACAAATTGGAGCCGCCGATGCCAGCGGCGGCGCGCAGCATGGCGCGGCGTGACAGGAAGGATGAGGGCACAGGGAAACTCATTATGGTGCCGTCGCAGCATGCCATGTCATGCCCGCAAACGCCAGCGCCGCCGATGCGGAACCCCGTCCGCCACCGGCCGTTTCAAGGATATATGCTCTATTGAAAGGCTATTTCGATGATCCGCCTCGCCATCATTTCCCTCGTCATCGCCGCCGTGCTCGCCATATTGGGCTTCGGTGGTGCGGCCGGGACGTTCGTCGGGATCGCCAAGATCCTGTTCATCGTCGCCATCGCGCTGTTCGCGATCTTCCTCGTCCTTGGCCTGCTGGCTGGCAAGGGAATCAAAAACGCGATAGACTGACATCATGTTAGGGGTGGGCGCCGGAGTGGATGAAACAGGCAGGCTGGTGCGCGACGGCGCCGGCTTCCTGCTCCGGCGCGACCTTGGCGGCACATTTCGTCTCATCCTGTTGCGCGTCCCCGTAGATCATGTCGAAAAACGGGTGCGCATCAGGGGCTATTATGCCGGCGACGACATCGTTGAGGTCGAAGGCGTAGCCCCGGCCTGACTATAGTCGGCGTCAGGCGACGGGCAGACGAGCCGGATCGATCTCGCTGACCGGCCCGTGCGTCTGCACGAAGCGCGCTATCAGGCCCTGATTGCTCGCGTGGTCGAGCGGCAGCGCGGTCTCGCAATAGGCGCATTCCGCCATGATGCGGCCGACAACCCACTGACTGCGGCCGCAGCCGGGGCAATGATTGGGTTCGCCAGCATGGTAATGGATGATGTAGCCGCGCAGTGCGGGATCGTAGGACCGGCCTGACGCGGAGTGGGAATGGGGGCGCATCGTCTCATCCTTGCTATTATATGTTCTGTGCCGTCATAACGCCGCGCCGGGCCATTATATCCCGATGCGTCTTGCGCCGTCCTGGCGGAAAATGCGCGCGCGCATTTGACTCCCCGGTCGCAGTCGCTATGGCGCTGCAACATCGGGACACACCCGCTTCGACCGTCGGTTGGGGCGCATCCCTCCACCTTGCCACAGTCAGGGATGATCGGGCGAGATACTGGTGGAATGTCGGCTCCTTATCGCCCGCGATCCGGGACTATGCGAGGAGACGCACGACTTATGACCGCCATCGGACAGGACACTCTGGGCACGCGCGACACATTGGCTGTCGGGGGCAAGGACATTGCCTATTATTCCCTGAAGAAAGCGGCGGCGAAGCTGGGCGATGTCTCCAGGCTCCCCTTCTCGATGAAGGTGCTGCTCGAAAACCTGCTCCGGTTCGAAGATGGCGTCACCGTCACCACCGACGATATCCAGGCGATCATCGACTGGCAGAATGACAAGGGCAAGGCCGAGCGCGAAATCCAGTATCGCCCCGCTCGCGTTTTGCTTCAGGATTTCACCGGCGTTCCCTGCGTCGTCGATCTTGCCGCGATGCGCGACGCGATGAACGCGCTCGGCGCCGACGCCGCCAAGATCAACCCGCAGGTTCCCGTCCATCTCGTGATCGACCATTCGGTCATGGTCGATGAATTCGGCACGCCCAAGGCGTTCGAACAGAATGTGGAAATCGAATATCAGCGCAATTTCGAGCGCTACGATTTCTTGAAATGGGGCAGCAAGAGCCTCGCGAACTTCTATGCCGTCCCGCCCGGCACCGGCATCTGCCATCAGGTGAACCTTGAAAATATCGCGCAGGCGGTATGGTCGAGCGAAGGCCCCGATGGCGTCACCGTCGCCTATCCCGACACCTGCGTCGGCACCGACAGCCACACCACGATGATCAACGGCCTGGGCGTTCTGGGCTGGGGCGTTGGCGGGATCGAGGCGGAAGCCGCGATGCTCGGCCAGCCGGTCTCGATGCTCATCCCCGAAGTCGTCGGCTTCAAGCTGACCGGTACGCTTATGGAAGGCGTGACCGCCACCGACCTTGTCCTCACCGCCACCGCGATGCTGCGCAAGAAGGGCGTCGTCGGCCGTTTCGTCGAATATTTCGGCCCCGGCCTTGCGTCGCTGACGCTCGCCGATCGCGCGACGCTCGCCAATATGGCGCCCGAATATGGCGCGACCTGCGGCTTCTTCGGCATCGATGAAAAGACGCTGGATTACATGCACCTGACCGGCCGCAGCGAAGAGAATATCGCGCTGGTCGAAGCCTATGCCAAGGAGCAGGGCTTTTGGATCGATCCGTCGGTTGAGCCGGTATTCACCGACACGCTGGAACTGGACCTTGGCTCGGTCGTCCCCAGCCTCGCCGGTCCCAAGCGTCCGCAGGATCGCGTCGCGCTGCCGGACGTCGATGATGTGTTCAATGCCGACATGGCCAACACCTACAAGAAGGCGCAGCAGCGCGTTCCGGTCGAGGGCAAGGATTTCGACATTGGCGACGGCGACGTCACCATCGCCGCGATCACCAGTTGCACTAACACGTCGAACCCCGGCGTTCTGGTCGCCGCCGGTCTCGTCGCCAAGAAAGCGAATGAGCTGGGCCTCAAGCCCAAGCCATGGGTCAAGACCAGCCTCGCTCCCGGCAGCCAGGTCGTCACCGACTATTTGAACAAGGCCGGCCTTCAGGAGCATCTGGACGCCGTCGGCTTCAATCTCGTCGGCTATGGCTGCACCACCTGCATCGGCAACTCCGGCCCGCTGGCCGAACCGATCAGCAAGGCGATCAACGAAAACGGCCTCGTCGCCGCCGCCGTGATCTCGGGCAACCGCAATTTCGAAGGCCGCGTGTCGCCGGACGTGCGCGCCAACTTCCTCGCCTCACCGCCGCTGGTCGTCGCCTATGCGCTCAAGGGCACGGTGATCGAGGATTTCATCACCACCCCGATCGGCGTCAGCACGGCCGGTAACGATGTTTACCTCAAGGACATCTGGCCGACCAACGACGAGGTCGCCCTGACCATGGCGGGCTGCATGGATCGCCCCATGTTCCAGGCGCGCTATGCCGATGTCTACAAGGGCGACGCCCATTGGCAGGCGATCGATGTGGCGGGTTCGGACACCTATAGCTGGCGCGCGGGTTCGACCTATGTCGCCAACCCGCCCTATTTCGAGGGTCTGTCCATGACCCCCGCGCCGGTGCACGACATCATCGAAGCCAAGCCGCTGGCGATCTTCGGCGACTCCATCACCACCGACCACATCTCGCCGGCCGGCTCGATCAAGGCGTCCAGCCCCGCAGGCAAGTGGCTGTCGGAGCATCAGGTCGCGCAGGCCGATTATAACAGCTATGGCGCGCGTCGCGGCCATCATGAGGTCATGATGCGCGGCACCTTCGCCAATATCCGCATCAAGAATCTGATGCTGGATGGCGTCGAGGGCGGCATGACCCGTTACGAAGGCGAAGTGCTGCCGATCTACGACGCGGCGATGAAGCACAAGGCCGACGGCACGCCGCTGGTCGTCATCGGCGGCAAGGAATATGGCACCGGATCGTCACGCGACTGGGCGGCGAAGGGCACCAACCTGCTGGGCGTCCGTTCGGTCATCGTCGAAAGCTTCGAGCGCATCCACCGCTCGAACCTGGTCGGCATGGGCGTGCTGCCGCTCCAGTTCAAGAATGGCGAGAGCAAGGACACGTTCGGCTTCACCGGCGACGAGACCTTCACCATCCAGAATGTCGCGGGCCTCAAGCCGCGTCAGGATGTGGACGTGATCGTCAAGCGCGCCGACGGCTCGACCTTCACCTTCACCGCGCTCTGCCGGATCGACACGATCAACGAGCTGGAATATTTCCTCAACGGCGGCATCTTGCAATATGTGCTGCGCAAGCTGGCGGCCTGATCCGCTGCCACGCTGAAGGCAAAGTGAAAGAGGCTCTCTCCGAAAGGGGGGAGCCTCTTTGCTTTTGCGCGCGGCTGTGATGAAAGGATGGTCTGGACAGGAGAGGATATGCCAGCAGGGACCGAAACATTGGCTCTGGTCGTCGAGATTGTCGGCTGGGTCGGCGCGGCGCTGGTGCTGGGGGCCTATCTGCTGGTCTCGATCGGCCAGGTGTCGGCCCATTCCGCGGTCTTTCAATGGATGAACGCTCTGGGCGCGGCCTTTTTCATCCTCAATACCTGGTGGCATGGCGCAATTCCGTCGATGGCGCTCAACATCGTCTGGTGCGCGATCGGCCTATGGGCGCTGTGGCGGATGAAGGCTGATCCCGCCAACCGCCGATAGGGAAAATTTCAGCCGGTCAAGAAGGGCGGGGCTGGCGGGCCGATGTGCGATCTCCTAACATCGGCGCGACAATGAAAAAGGCACTCATCGTTCGACATGTCCCGCGCGAGGGCGCGGCAGGCTATCTCCAGCCCATCGAAGCGGCAGGCTATGCGATCGAGCGGATCGACGTATGCGACCCCGCCTTTACCGACATCGACCTGCGATCGCCCGATCTGCTTATCATGATGGGCGGGCCGATGGGGGTGTATGAGCAGGACGCGCATCCGTGGATTCCGATGCAGATCGACAAGCTCGCCGCCCGGCTGGAACAGAACCGGCCGACGCTCGGCGTATGCCTCGGCAGCCAGATGATCGCGGCGGCACTTGGCGCGCCGGTCTATCCCGGCGGCCATATGGAACTGGGATTCGCGCCGGTCGCGCTGAACGAAGCGGGCGCTATGTCGCCGCTGCGCCATATTCAGAATGTACCGCTATTACATTGGCACAGTGATACGTTCGACCTGCCCCAAGGCGTCGAACTGCTGGCCTCGACCGATCTCTACGCCCATCAGGCCTTTCGGCGCGGCTCCAATCTTCTGGCCTTGCAGTTCCATGCGGAAATGGGGGAGGACCCGCGCTTCGACGACTGGCTGAGCCATTTCTGGGCCGATCTCGATGTCGCCCGGCAGTGCGGCATCGCCCTGCGCCAGGACCATGATGCGCACGGTCCGGGCGCGGTGGCGGCCGGGCGCGCCATGGTGGCCGAATGGCTGGCGGCGCTGGAAATCTGAAGCCCGCTCAGAACTCTATCTCAAGCTCTTCCATGTCGTCTGGTTCGGCGCGGGCGTCCTCGATCCATTCGCGCATCAGGTCCCAGCTATTGATCGTTTCGCAATAGGCCGCGGCCTTGGGCGAAAGCTTGACGGCATATGTGAGGAAGCGTTGCGCGACCGGCGCGAACATGGCGTCGGCGACAGTCGGTTCCTTGCCGAACAGCCAGGGACCGCCATAGCTGTCGAGACATTCGGTCCAGATCGTCTCGATCCGCTCGATATCCGCCTTCGCGCCGGAAAAGATCGGGAATTTATCATGCCGTATCTTGAGGTTCATCGGCAGCGCGGAGCGCAGGTTCGAAAAGCCCGAATGAATTTCCCCCGACACCGACCGGCAATGCGCACGCGTGATGCGGTCGGCGGGAAACATGCCGACATTGGGATATAGCTCATGCAGATATTCGGCGATGGCGAGCGTATCCCACACGCTCGCGCCTTCATGGGTCAGGCGCGGCACCAGCACCGACGGCGATAGCAGCAGCAGCTCGGCGCGGTTTTCGGGATCGTCGAGCGCGATCGTCTTTTCCACCACCTTCAGGCCTGCGAGCCGGCACAGCAGCCAGCCGCGCAGCGACCAGGAGGAATAATTTTTGCTCGCAAGGGTCAGTTCCGCGATCGCCATGGCAATTGTTCCCTTTCCGAATCCATTTTTTTATTCATGATGCAGTGCAACATGGAAACCATGTATAGCGTTGACACAAGACCGAATCGGTAACTAGGCTGGAAAAAAGGTCGTTTGACATTATGCGAATGCTCTACAGCGGATATCAGGCGTTCAGCGACATGCTGGCCCCCGCGCGTTTTGCAGCCCAGGTCGCGCTTGGCGTCCGGGACAGCATCGGCTCGGCTGCGGACTGGGCGATGCCGCGCCGGATGTTCGCGCTGATGGATGTTTTTCAGGGCGCGAAGCTGACCCACAGCCGCCCCGCCTATAATATCGGCCAGGTCCGCAGCGGCAATGCGCTTGTCGCGGTGCGGGAAGAGGTGCTGCTGAACCTGCCGTTCGGCGACCTGCTGCATTTCGCGAAGGATGATGTCGAAACGGCGCAGCCCCGCGTGTTGATCGTGGCGCCGATGTCGGGCCATTTCTCCACGCTGCTGCGCAGTACCGTCGCGACCATGCTGCGCGACCATGACGTTTACATCACCGACTGGAAGAATGCGCGCGACGTATCATTGAGCGCCGGGCGTTTCGGCTTTGAGGATTATGTCGATTACACGATCCACTTCCTGCAGGAACTTGGGCCGGGCGCGCATATCCTTTCGGTGTGCCAGCCCTGCGTGCCTGCACTGGCCGCCGTCGCGCTGATGTCGGAGGACAAGGACCCGGCGACGCCGCGTTCGATGACGTTGATGGGCGGGCCGATCGACACCCGCGCCGCGCCGACCGTGGTCAACGAACTGGCCAATGAAAAGCCGATCGACTGGTTTGAAAAGACGCTGATTACACAGGTGCCGTTCCGCTATGCGGGGCGCGGGCGTCAGGTTTATCCGGGCTTTCTGCAACTCGCCGCGTTCATGTCCATGAATATGGAACGGCACGGCGCGCAGCATCGCGAACTCTATCAGTTGCTGGCGGACGGCCGCGAGGTCGAGGCGAACCAGATCAAGGATTTCTACGCGGAATATTTCGCGGTGCTCGACATGACCGCCGAATTTTATCTGGAAACCGTCGATCGCGTGTTCCAGCGCGCGCTGTTGGCGAGGGGCGAAATGGAACATCGCGGACGCATCGTCAATCCGGGCGCGATCCACAAGACCGCGCTGCTGACGGTGGAAGGGGAGCGGGACGATGTCTGCGCCGTGGGCCAGACGGCGGCAGCGCATGCGCTCTGCTCGGGCCTGCGCCCGCATTTGAAACGTCACCATCTCCAGCCGGGCGTCGGCCATTATGGTGTATTTTCCGGTAGCAAATGGGAAAAGCAGGTCTATCCGCAGGTCCGCAACATGATCCTGGCGATGAACTGAGCACCTGAGGGTCAGTTTTCCGGCCGGGTCCATATCCATCCGCCGCCGATCAGCGCAGCCGCCATCGGTGCGAGAAACCAGGGCCAGGGCGAAAGGATCAGCGCCAGCGCTATGCTGAATGCGAAGGCGGCGAGCGCCGCTTTCTTGCCCCGCCGGCTGATCGCTCCATGCGCGCGCCAGCGCCGGATATGCGGGCCAAGTTGTGGATGATCGAGCAGCTTCGCCTCTAGCCGGGGACTGGACCGGGCAAAGCAAAACGCCGCCAAAATCATGAACGGCACGGTGGGGAGCAGCGGCAGGACCGCGCCGATCGCGCCCAGGCCAAGCGATAGCCAGCCGGCGCCGAGATACAGGTGCCGCCGCATCACCCCGCCGGCAGGCTGAGCCGCACTAGCAGCCCGCCCAGATCCTCACTTTCCTCCAGCACCACGACGCCGCCGTAGATTTCCGCGACATCGCGCACGATGGCGAGACCAAGGCCGGTGCCAGGCTTGCCCGAATCGAGCCGCACGCCGCGATCGAAAATGCGGGTCCGGTCGGCTGGCGGAATGCCCGCGCCATCATCCTCGACCAATATGTCGACCATGTCGCCGGCGCGCTCGACCGTGGCGAACACGCTGCCGCCGCCATATTTTGCGGCGTTTTCAAGCAGATTGCCGAGCATTTCGTCCAGATCCTGCCGTTCGATCCGCACCATGGCGGTCTTGTCCCCGCTCATGTCGACGCGAACATCGGGGTAGAGGCGATCCACCGCCCGCTCGACCGCCTGAAGGCTCGTCCATACCTCCGCCCGGCTCTGCGCCGCGCCGCGCCGCCCCACGGCACGGGCGCGGGCGAGGTGATGATCGACCTGCCGCCGCATGGTCGTGGCTTCGCGGATCACGGTTTCGCCAAGGTCGTCGGCCTGCGCGGTCGCCGCGTTCATGATGACGGTCAGCGGCGTCTTGAGCGCATGGGCAAGGTTGCCGGCATGGGTGCGCGCTTCTTCCGCCTGCCGCTCATTATGGGCGAGCAGGGCGTTCAGTTCCTCGACCATGGGCAGCACTTCGGACGGCATGGGCTGCGTCACCCGGCTTTTCTCGCCCGCGCGCATCCGCACGATTTCCTGACGCACCCGCCGCAACGGGCGCAGGCCATAGATCGTCTGAAGCGTCGCCAGCACCATGAGGCCGAGCGCGAGGATGGCGAAACTGTTGAAAAGCGTGGCGCGCAGCGTCCGGATCTGCCCGTCCAGCCCGGCGCGCGCCTGCCCCACCATGAACAGCCAGTTCGTTTTCGCGCCCGGCAGCACGATCGTGCGCTCCATGATGCGCAAATCCTCACCGGGGAATTGCTTGCTGTTATAGATATGGTCGGTCCGGTCGGCATGATTGGGGTCAAAGGCGAGCGCCCGGTCCCACAGCGAGCGTGACCGCCAGTCCTCATGCCCCCTGGCGCTGATCTGGTAGTACAGCCCGCTATTGGGTTCGAGGAAGCGCTGGTCGGCGAGCGGCCGGTTGAACAGCACTTCGCCGTCCGGCCCGATCTCCGCCGACGAGATCATCGCGGTCAGCACATAATTCATGCCATCGTCGAAATTGCGGGTGATGGCGTCGGACAGGATGCGGTCGAGCGCGATGCCGCCGCCGACCAGCAGCAATATGATCCACAGCGCCGCCACGCCGATCATGCGGCGGCTGAGCGATCCGGTGGAATGGACCGTGGGGGCGGAGGCGTTCATCTCCTGCATCCGTTCGGGGTCATCTTTTCATTACCGACCCGGACGGACGGATGGCGCGATCAGCGACCCGGCTCATCCAGGCTATAGCCAAGCCCGCGAATGGTGGTGATGACATCCGCACCCAATTTCTTGCGGATGCGCGTCACGAACACCTCGATCGTGTTGGAATCGCGGTCGAAATCCTGATCGTAAATATGTTCGATCAACTCGGTGCGGCTCACCACCTTGCCCTTGTGGTGGAGCAGATAGGACAGCAGCTTATATTCCTGCGCGGTGAGCTTCACCGGCTCGCCCTTGAGCGTCACCTTGCCCGATCGCGTGTCGAGCCGCACGTCACCCGCGATCAGTTCGCTCGATGCGTTACCCGATGCGCGGCGGATGAGCGCGCGCAGCCGGGCGATCAGTTCCTCGCTCTGAAACGGCTTGGCGAGATAATCGTCCGCCCCGGCGTCCAGCCCCGCCACCTTGTCCGACCAGCTATCCCGCGCCGTCAGCACCAGCACCGGAAAGGCGCGGCCTTCCTTGCGCCAGCGGTCGAGCACGGTCAGGCCGTCGATCGTGGGGAGACCGAGATCGAGCACGACCGCGTCATAGCTTTCGCTCGATCCCAGAAAATGGCCATCCTCGCCATCGGTGGCCAGATCCACCGCGTAGCCCGCGCCTTCGAGCGTGTTCCTGAGCTGCTGGCCCAGGCTGGGTTCATCCTCGACGATCAACAGCCGCATAGGGTTCCGTTTCTTTGTTTCGTATCGACGCGATCAGCGCGCCATACCCATGATATCGCCTGTCCGGCCGTCCGCATCAACCCACACCACCTTGCCGTCCTTCACATATTTCAGGCGATAGCGGTTGGATGACGGGTTGAATTCGCTGCCGACATAGGTCGCGCCGCCCATCTGCCCGTCGACGCGCCGCTTTATCATGGCGAAGGGCATGACCTGCCCTTCCAGCATGGCGCGGCGCGCGGCATCCTGTTCGTCCCGCCGGTCATTGGCGCTGGACCCGGTGGACAACAGGGCCAGTGCCGCGATGGCACCAAGTCTGACGATCAATCTTTTTCGCAACATCATCATGGGCATGCCATAGGCTACGGGCATTGAACAGGCGGTGAATAGGGGTTTTGCGCCTTGTCGTCTGTTTGGAAATGCGCGGAACGCCGCATTTCAGGTTGCCGCACCGGCCCATACCCGCACCCGACCTCCCATTCAGAATACACTCTGTGGGCGGCCGGGTGGAGGTACGGGCCGGTGCGGACGCGCCTGAGGCGCATTCCAGACAGTCTCAAGGCTCCCCTTATTTCTCCAGCGCATATTGCACGGTCAGCGTCACCGACGATGCGACCTGGCCGGGTTCAACAGGCGTCGGCGCGGCGTCGGCCTTGAACCGGGCGCTTTGCAGCATCGGCATCGGAGGGGTGCCGCCGCTATTGCTTTCGGCGATCGTAATCAGGCGGGCCGATCGATAGCCGGTTGCCTGCGCATAATAATCGGCCTGCGTCTTGGCGCTCCTGATCGCCTGCCCGCGCGCCTGCGCCAGCATCGGGGCGGGGTCGCTGATCGAGAAAGTCGGGCCGTTGACGTTCGTCGCGCCCGCCGCGACCATCGAATCGAGCAGCGTGCCCACACGGCGAATGTCACGCAGCTTCACCGTCACCTGATTGGACGCTTCATAGCCGATGAAGCGCGGTCCTTCGGGCTGGCCGTCGCGATTGGTGTAGTCATATTGGGCGGACAGGTTGATGCCGCTCGTCTGGATGTCCTTCTTGGCGATGCCCGCTTTGGCGAGTGCGGCGATCAGCCGGTCCATCTTCGCCGCATTATCCGTCATCGCCTGCGCGGCGGTGGGTGCGCGTGACTGGACGCCGGTGCCGACCGTCGCGATGTCGGGCGTGGCCTCGACGCTTTCGGTGACGTTCAGCGTCAGGATCGGCGCGGTCTCGGCAACCGTGACATTGGTCTGTGCGAAAGCGGCGGCCGGAAGCGCGGCGGCGAGCGTCATCAGGGCGATAGCGGATTTCATGGACGGGTCTCTCCTCTTTGGGTGCCGATATTTGTAACGCCTGCGATGAACGGACGCTGATGCGCGTTGAAAGCAACGAGACAGGTTGGTGGTTCCCTCCGCCACGCAAGATGCCCTGCCGCCGTCAGGCACCCCCTTGCCCCCGGACGGCGGAGGCCCTAGCTGCACCGCCATGGCGGCTCCTATTCTCTCCTATGAAAATCTCGGTCTCTCGCAGGGTACGCACTGGCTGTTCCGGGGCATGGACATCCATGTCGGGGCGAAGGACCGGCTGGCGCTGATCGGGCGCAACGGCGCGGGCAAAACGACGCTGCTCAAGCTGCTCGGCGGCATCATCGAACCGGACGAGGGCACGCGGTCGGTGCAGCCCGGCGCGCGCGTCATCTTGCTGGAACAGGACCCGGATGTCAGCGCCTATGCGACGCTGCATGATTTCGCGCTGGCGGGCGAATATGCGCCGCCGGTTCATGAGGTCGAGGCGATTGCCGACCAGCTCGGCATCGACCTGTCGCGCGAGGCGAAGACCGCGAGCGGAGGCGAGCGCCGCCGCGCCGCCATCGCCCGCGCGCTGGCGAGCGAGCCGGACCTGCTGCTGCTGGACGAGCCGACCAACCATCTCGACATCGCCGCGATCGACTGGCTCGAAAACTGGCTGGCGCGCTATACCGGAGCGTTCATCGTCATCAGCCATGACCGCGCCTTCCTGACACGGCTGACGCGCCAGACGCTATGGCTGGACCGGGGCGCGATGCGGCGCAACGAGATCGGCTTCGGCGGCTTCGAACAGTGGATGGAGGCGGTCTACGCCGAAGAGGCGCGCGCCGCCGACAAGCTCGACGCCAAGCTCAAGATCGAGGCGCACTGGCTGGAACGCGGCGTCACCGCGCGGCGCAAGCGCAATCAGGGGCGGCTCGCCAAGCTGTGGGAAATGCGCGAACAGCGCGCCGCGATGGTCGGGCCGCAGGGCACTGCCAAGATTGCGGTCGCGGCCGACGACAGCAAGACCAAAAGCGTCATCAAGGCCGAGCATGTCACCAAGATGTTCGGCAGCGGCGACAAGCAGCGAACCATCATCGACGATTTCTCGCTGCGGGTGCAGCGCGGCGACCGGATCGGCATCGTCGGCGGCAATGGTGCGGGCAAGACGACGCTGCTCAAACTGCTGACCGGCGAACTGGAACCGGACAGCGGCGCGATCGCCCAGGCCAGGACGCTGGACATGATCTTCATCGACCAGCAGCGCAGCCTGATGCAGCCCGACAAGAGCGTGCGCGACGTGCTGGCGGAAGGGGGCGACTGGATCGACGTCAGGGGGGGGCGCAAGCATGTCCACGGCTATCTGAAGGATTTTCTGTTCGATCCCTCGCTCGCCGAAGCGAAGGTCGGCACCCTGTCGGGCGGCGAGCGCTCGCGACTTCTGTTTGCGCGCGAGTTTGCCCGCGAATCCAACCTGCTGGTGCTGGACGAGCCGACCAACGATCTCGACCTCGAAACGCTCGATCTGTTGCAGGAGGTGATCGCCGATTATGACGGCACCGTGCTGATCGTCAGCCACGACCGCGATTTCCTCGACCGCACGGTCACGGTGACGCTGGGTCTCGACGGATCGGGCAAGGTCGATGTGATCGTCGGCGGCTATGCCGACTGGATCGCCAAGCGCGACCCGCGCAAAGCCCCCAAGACGGAGAAGAAAGCGGCGGCCGCACCGGCTCCGCCCAAGCCCGTCTCCGCCAAATTGAGCTATAAGGACCAGCGCGACCTCGATCTGCTGCCCGCCAAGGTCGAAGCGCTGGAGGCCGACATCGCGCGCGACGAGGCATTGCTCGCCGACCCCGCTCTCTATGCGCGCGACCGCAAGCGGTTCGACGCGCTGACCGGCGCGATCGAGGCGGCGCGCGCGACGAAGGACGCCGCCGAAGCGCGCTGGCTGGACCTCGCCGAAAAGGCCGAAGGGCTGGGTGGCTGAACCCGATTTCCCCTGCGCTGCGCGTCTGGCAGCGCGCGGGCAGGCAGCGTGGAGGGCATGGCATATACGTATGACCGATACCGACAGGGACTGGCGCATATGGGGCGAGACCGACCCCTATTTTAGCGTGGCGGCGGTGCCTGAATTCCGCCGCGAACAGGTTGATCTCGATCGTTTTTTCCACACCGGGGAAGCCTATATCCTCCCTCGGCTTGCGCGGTTGGAGCAGATGCTGGGCGCGATCCCGCGCCATCGGGCGATGGATTTCGGCTGTGGGGTGGGCCGTGTGGCGCTGCCGCTGGCCACCCGTTTCGACGAGGTGGTCGGCCTCGACATCGCGCCCGCCATGCTGGCGGAAGGCGAGCGGCTGCGACAGGAGCGGGCCGCGCATAATGTCCATTTCCGCCTGTCGGACGATGCGCTGAGCGGCGCGGCGGGCAGTTTCGATTTCGTTCACTCCTATATTGTATTTCAGCATATTCCGGTCGAGCGAGGCTTGCGTCTGATCGGACGTTTGCTCGACAAGGTGACGGTGGGCGGACTCGCCAGTATTCATGTCGCGATCCGACGGGGGGATTCTCCGCTCAGGGCCTTGTTCTACCGCGCCCGCACGCGCGTACCGGGGCTGCAACGGCTGGTGCATAGCCTGCGCGGCAAAAGTCCGAACGAGCCGATGATGCAGATGAACGAATATCCGGCCTCGGCCCTTTTTGCGATGTTGCACATGCGCGGCTTCGGGCAGGCGTTGGTCGATGTCGAGCGGCACGGCCGCTTTCTGACGATGCATGTCGCCGCTCGACGCGAAGCCATGGCGGAACGGCCGATATGAGCGTGGCGCAGGGGATGCCCCCGCATCACGCCGTTCACTATGTCAACCGCATAGGCTGGCTGCGCGCGGTTGTGCTGGGTGCGAATGACGGGATCGTGTCGACCGCCAGCCTGCTCGCGGGGATCGCGGCGTCCGGGGCCACGCGCGAATCGCTGCTGTTGGCGGGGGTTGCCGCGCTGGTGGCGGGCGCGATGTCGATGGCGGCGGGCGAATATGTGTCGGTCAGCGCTCAATCTGACACCGAACGCGCCGATCTGGCCAAGGAAAAGCGGGCGCTGGTGCAGCAGCCGGACGCCGAATGGCAGGAATTGCGCGACATCTATGTCGAGCGCGGCCTGACGCCGACGCTGGCGGGACAGGTGGCCGAAGAGTTGATGGCGGCCGACGCGCTCGGTGCGCATGCGCGCGACGAACTGGGCATTTCCGAAACAAACGCGGCCCGGCCGGTTCAGGCGGCGCTCGCCTCGGCGGCTAGCTTTTCGGCTGGATCGCTGCTGCCGCTGCTGGCGGTTCTGTTGGGCCCGGCAGATGGCGCGCTTCCGAGCATCGCCATCGTCTCGCTGCTCGGCCTCGCGCTGCTGGGCTGGCTCGGTGCGCGGCTCGGTGGCGGGCCGGTGTTGCGATCGGTTGGTCGGGTGCTGTTATGGGGCGTGCTGGCGATGCTGGCGACGGCGGGCGCGGGAAAGCTTTTCGGCGCGGCGATCTGATGGCATGGTCCGCGTCCGACCGAGGTTCCCCCAAGGAGACTGACATGACCGATATTCAAACGATCCCACTCAAGACGATCAAGGGCGACGATGCGACGCTGGGCGCCTATGCGGGTAAGGTCGTGCTCGCCGTCAACGTCGCGTCCAAATGCGGGCTGACGCCGCAATATGAAGGGCTGGAGAAGCTCTATGGCGCGTATAAGGATCAGGGGCTGGTCGTCGCCGGTTTCCCCGCCAATGATTTCGGCGCGCAGGAACCTGGCTCCAATGACGAGATCGCGACCTTCTGCACCACCAATTTCGGTGTCGAGTTTCCGATGTTCGAAAAGATCACCGTGACCGGCGCGGACAAGCATCCGCTTTATGCGGCGCTGACAGGGGCTGTGCCGACCGCGCAGGGCAATGGCGCGGAATTTCGTGAAAAGCTCATCGGCTATGGCATCACCCCCGCGCCCGAGCCGGAAGTGCTGTGGAATTTCGAGAAATTCCTGATCGCCAGGGACGGATCGGTCGCCGCGCGCTTTTCGCCCGACACTGCGCCCGACGACGCAGCGCTGGTCGCCGCGATCGAGACCGAACTGGCGAAATAAGCGCCATGGGCGACTTGCCCACGCCAGCGCTCATGCCGCCAGCGCTCATGCTCGCGACATCGATTGGGCCGGTGCTCGAAACCTTGAGCATCGTCGGCATTTTCGTGTTCGCGGCGTCGGGCGCGCTGGCGGCGGCGCGTCTCCGCCAGACGATCGTCACCTTCGCTTTCTTTGCGATGGTGACGGGCGTCGGCGGGGGCACGGTGCGCGATCTGCTGATCGGTGCGCCGGTGTTCTGGGTGCATGATCCGGTGCCCGCCATCACCTGCATAGCCGCCGCGCTGCTGGTGTGGGTCACGCCGCGCAGCTGGTGGAGCGACCAGGCGCTCGACTGGCTCGACGCGATCGGGCTGGCCGCCTTCGCGGTGTTCGGCGCGGCCAAGGCGATGGCGCTCGGCGTGCCGCCCTTCGTCGCGGCGATGATGGGCGTCGTCACCGGCTGCGTCGGCGGGATCATGCGCGATCTGCTGGCGGGCGAACCGTCGATCCTGCTGCGGCCCGAACTGTATGTGACGGCGGCGGCGGTCGCGTCCGGCCTGTTCGTGGCGCTGCGCTGGGGCGGGATGGATGTGCCGGTTGCCGGCGTGATCGCCGCGCTGCTGGGTTTCCTGCTTCGGGCGATCGCGATCCGGCGCGGCCTTGGCCTGCCGACCTATCGCGACATCACGCGGGAATAGCTGCCCACGCTGGGCAGGAGGATAGGGGCAACGGTTCGCGCGGTGAGTCGGGCAGGACTATCGCCACAGTGCCGCGATGGTCGCGAACAGGCCGCGCGCGTCCTGCACCGGGCGGGGTGCGCCATAGCTGCGGCATTCCAGGCAATCGGCGCGCACGCCCGCGCCCGAAACCAGCGCCCGCACATCTGCCACCGCCTGCATCGCCCAGCGCCGCTGAACCAGCGCCTGACGGCTGAGCATATCGCGCGGGGCAGCGCCGTCATCCTGATCGCGCTCGGCGATCGACTGAATGAACTGCGCGAATTTGTCGGGCGCTTTTTCGATGCGATAGACGCGCGCCTTGGCCGGATCGATCTTCGCACGGCGGGCGGCTTCGGCGATGGCGTCCTCCAGCCCGCCGAAGCGATCGACCAGCCCGATCTGTCGCGCGGTGCCGCCATCCCATACCCGGCCCTGCGCGATCGCATCGATCTGCTGCGGCGTCTTGTGCCGTGCCTGCGCGACGATGCCGGTGAAGCGGCGATAGATATCCTCGACCCCCAGTTGCATGATCTGGTCGAACTGCGGCGTCGTGCCCCCGGCAAGATCAGGCTGACCGGACAAAGGCGTCGTGCGCACGCCGTCGGTGGTGATGCCCATCTTCGCCAGCGTGCCCTCGAAGCTCGGCACTATGCCGAACACGCCGATCGATCCGGTGATGGTGTCGGGCTGCGCAAAGATGATGTCGGCGGGGGTTGAGACCCAATAGCCGCCGCTCGCCGCGACATCGGCCATGGAAACGACGATGGGCAGTCCCTGCCGCTTGGCTTCCATGATGGCGGCGCGAATCTTTTCCGACGCCATCACCGATCCGCCCGGCGAATCGACCCGCACCACCAGTGCTTTCAGGTCCTTTTCAGCAAGCGCGGTGTAGAGCAGGTCGGAAATCGTGTCGCCCGCCGCCGTGCCCGCCCCGGCTTCGCCGTCCACGATCTCTCCCGCGACCGTCAATATGCCGATCTGGCCGTCATCGGCGGGGCGGCGCGCCTTGACGTAGCTGGCAAGATCGATGGTCGCGAACCCGCCCGGCCGGCTCTTTTCCGGTTCGCCCGCGACCTGCGCGACGCGCTTGCCGAATGCGGTTTCGTCGCCCAGCCTGTCGATCAGCCCGGCGTCGAGCGCCGCCTTGGCCAGATTGCCGCCGCTGGCCTGCGCAGCAGCGGCGGGGTCATTGGCATAGGCGGCGATCTTCGCCTGCGGACGGGCCTTGGCCACATCGTCCTGCCAGTTCTGCCACAATGCCCCGGCCAGCGCCTGATTGGCCTGCTTCGCCTCGGGCGATTGATCGCTGCGGATGAAGGGTTCGACGAAGCTTTTATAGGTGCCGACGCGATAGACATGGGTGTTGACGCCCAGCTTGTCGATCAGCCCCTTGTAATAAAGCGCCGATCCGCCGCGCCCGGCGATGGCGACGCCCCCCATCGGATCGAGCCACGTTTCGCTCGCATGGGCGGCCAGTTGATAGCCGTCGTCGCTGTAGATGGTGGAAAAGGCGAAGACCGGCTTTTTCGCCGCGCGCACCGCGTCCAGCGCTTTGCCGACCCGCTCGATCGCGACCTGACCCCCGCCCATGAACCCGTCAAGGTTCAGCACCACCGCCTTGACCTTGGCGTCGCCCCTTGCCGCGTCGAGCGCGGCGACGATGTCGGACAGGCGATATTCCTGCGTCTGCGGTCCCGATCCCGACAACAGCGCCATCGGATCGAGCGAGGCGGGCTGTTCCACGATCGTCCCGTCGAGATCAAGCAGCAACGCACCGGCGCTGACCGTCTTGACGGGTTTGGGCGAGAAGGACAGCGCGGCATAGAGCAGCCCGAAAAACAGCAGCAGGAACAGCAGGACCAGTCCGTCCTTGATCGCGACCAAAATGCGCCATGCGCCCTTCACGAATGCCAACTGCCAGTCCTTCCGATGTACGTGCGCAGGGCTATCGCATCGCGTCCCCCGCCGCAATGTGGGGCGGCGGCGTGGGCGCACAAGCTTGCGCCGCCGATTTCCCGCGTTATGGGGGCATCCATCGCAGTTATCGTGCAGGAGACGCGCCCGATGCCCACTCTCGTCCTTATCCGCCATGGCCAGTCGTCATGGAATCTCGAAAACCGCTTCACCGGCTGGTGGGATGTGGACGTGACCGAAAAGGGCGCGGAGGAAGCGCGCGCCGCCGGGCGGCTGATGGCGCAAAAGGGGCTGGATTTCGACCAGTGCTTCACCAGCTTCCAGACCCGCGCGATCAAGACGCTCAATCTCGCGCTCGAAGAAATGGGGCGGCTGTGGCTGCCGGTCGAAAAGGACTGGCGCCTCAACGAGCGCCATTATGGCGGGCTGACGGGTCTCGACAAGGCGGAGACGGCGGCGAAGCATGGCGCCGATCAGGTCAAGATCTGGCGGCGCAGCTTCGACATTCCGCCGCCGGTGCTGGAGGCGGGCAGCGAGTTCGACCTGGGCAAGGACCGCCGCTATGACGGCATCGCCATCCCGTCGACCGAAAGCCTCAAGGACACGATCGCCCGCGTCCTGCCCTATTGGGAAAGCCGCATCGCGCCCGAACTCAAGGCGGGCAAGCGCGTCATCATCTCCGCCCACGGCAATTCGCTGCGCGCGCTGGTCAAGCATCTGTCGAACATTCCCGACGACGAGATTACCGAGCTGGAAATCCCGACCGGCCAGCCGATCGTCTATGACCTGGCCGACGATCTGACCGCGACCGACCGCTATTATCTGTCGGAGCGGTAAGCGGCACAGCGCCAACGGCATTGCTCCCAAAGCGTCCGGCCGTTAAGGGGCTGTGCTTTCCGGGCGGCATCAGGCCGGGTTTTTTGGGGGAAGCGAGCGCATGAGCGGGGGCACGCAGCCGGTCGTCGGCATCATCATGGGGTCACGATCCGACTGGGAGACGATGGCCCATGCCGCGCAGACGCTCGAAGCGCTGGGCGTGGCGCATGAATGCAAGGTCGTGTCCGCGCATCGCACGCCGCAGCGGCTGTATGACTATGCGACGGGCGCGGTCGGGCGCGGCCTCAAAATCATCATAGCGGGCGCTGGCGGGGCGGCGCATCTGCCTGGCATGGCGGCGGCGATGACGCGGCTGCCGGTGCTGGGCGTGCCGGTCGAGTCCAAGGCTTTGAAGGGCATGGATTCATTGCTCTCCATCGTCCAGATGCCTGGCGGTATCCCGGTCGGCACGCTGGCGATCGGCAAGCCCGGCGCGATCAATGCCGCGCTGCTCGCCGCCGCGATCCTCGCCACCACCGATGACGCGCTGGCCGGACGACTGGACGCCTGGCGTGCGAAGCAAACGGCGGACGTCGCCGAAACCCCGGTCGATACGCCCGAATGACCATGATCGCGCCGGGCGCCACGATGGGCATATTGGGCGGCGGCCAGCTTGGTCGGATGATCGCCATCGCCGCCGCGCAGCTTGGCTATCGCACCCATATCTTCGCGCCCGAAGCCAGCGGGCCCGCCGCCGATGTGTCGCCGCGCTGGACGCAGGCCGCTTATGAGGATGCGGACGCGCTCGCCGCCTTCGCCGCGAGCGTCGATGTCGTCACCTATGAGTTCGAAAATGTCGATCCGCTGGCGATCGATCTGCTGGCGGGCCACTGCCTCGTCCGGCCAGGCGCGCAGGCGCTGCGGGTCGCGCAGGACCGGCTTGCCGAGAAGAGCTTCGTCGCCGACCTTGGCGGCGTGACCGCGCCCTTCGCCCCGGTGGACGATCTGGATCAGCTTGAGCAGGCGATCGGCGCCATCGGCAGCCGCGCGATCCTCAAGACCCGGCGCATGGGCTATGACGGCAAAGGGCAGGCGCGGCTCGCCGAACCGGGCGACGCGGTGGGCGCATGGAACGCGATCCAGCGTCAGCCCGCGATCCTCGAAGGTTTTGTGACCTTCGCCGAGGAATTTTCGGTGATCCTCGTGCGCGACGCCGATGGCGAGGTGCGCGTCTGGGATTCCGCCGCGAACGTGCATGTCGACGGCATCCTCGCCACCTCGACCGCGCCCGCAGGGCCGCTGATCGAGGGACAGGTGGGCGAGGCGCGGGCGCTCGCGCGCAAAATCGCCGATGCGCTCGATTATGTCGGCGTCCTGACCTGCGAATTTTTCGCCAGCGCCGATGGCCCGGTGTTCAACGAAATGGCCCCGCGCGTCCATAATAGCGGCCACTGGACGATCGAGGGCGCGGTGACGAGCCAGTTCGAAAATCATGTCCGCGCGATCTGCGGCCTGCCGCTGGGCGACACCGCACTGGCGGCGCGGCGGGTGGAGATGCGCAACCTGATCGGCGATCAGGCGGGCGAGTGGCGCGCGATCCTGTCCGACCCGGCGAACCATCTGCACCTCTATGGCAAGCATGAGGCCCGCGCCGGGCGCAAGATGGGGCATGTCACCCGGCTGACGCTGTGATTTTATGCATTGTCATTCCCGCGCATCTCCCTGGTCCGTCTCGGGTGCCAGGCCCGCAGATGGATCCTCGCCTGCGCGGGTATGACGAGAGGGTTGGAAAATGAACCACGCAGAAATCACCCTCATCCTCGCCCGCGCGGATAATGGCGTGATCGGCCGTGACGGTGGCCTGCCTTGGCGGCTGCCCGCCGACCTCAAACATTTCAAGGCGCTGACCCTCGGCCATCCCATGATTATGGGGCGCAAGACCTTCGACAGCCTGCCCGGCCTGTTGCCCGAGCGGCGGCATATCGTGCTGACCCGCGACCTTGGCTGGACAGCGGCAGGCGCGGAGGTCGCGCATGATGTGGACGAAGCGATCCGCCTGGCCGCAGCGCCCATTATCATGGTGATCGGCGGCGCGGACATCCACCGCCTGTTTCTCCCGCTCGCCGACGCGATTGAACTGACCGAAGTGCATATCGACGCACCGGGCGACGCCGCCATCGCCTATCCCGATGCCGCGCATTGGCGCGAAGCCACGCGGGCGGACCATGCCGCATCCGGCGCCTATCCCGCCTATAGTTTCGTGCGCTTCACCCGCAACGGATCGCCCGATTGCCACCGCCCCGGCGCGCCCCTATAGGCCGCGTCATGCAGCGGCTGGACAGCGGCGCACCGATCCCCGCCGATCTGCGCGGGAGCATCATGGCGCTGGGCAATTTCGATGGCTTTCACGCCGGCCATCAGGCGGTCGTCGGGCGGGCTATCGCGCGCGCCCGCGCCGAGGGGCGACCGGCGATCGTCGCGACGTTCGATCCCCATCCGATGCAATATTTCCAGCCGGAGACCCCGCCCTTCCGCCTGACCACGCTCGACCAGCGGCAGGCTCTGTTCGCCGCCGCCGGAGCGGACGCGATGCTGGTGTTCGGCTTCAACGACCATCTCGCCGCATTAAGCCCGGAAGATTTCGTTCGGCTGCTGGCGGTGGAGATGGGCGTGGCGGGCGTCGTCACCGGCCGCGATTTCACCTTTGGCAAGGCGCGCAGCGGATCGACCGCCGCGCTGGGGGAACTCGGCGCGGCGTTCGGCATGGACGCCGAAACGGTCGCGCCCGTCATGGACGGGGCGGGGGAGGTGATCTCCTCCAGCCGCATCAGGAACGCTCTGCGCACGGGGGACTGCACGACTGCCACGCGCCTGCTGACCCGGCCCTTCGCCATTCAGGGTGCGGTCCAGCACGGCGACAAACTCGGCCGGACCATCGGCTTTCCCACCGCCAATATCGACCTGGGCGACTATCTGCGCCCGGCCTATGGCATTTACGCGGTGCGCGCCCTCCTGCCCGACGGCCGTCAGCTTGACGGGGCGGCCAATCTCGGCATCCGCCCGAGCTTCGACCCGCCCAAGGAATTGCTGGAGCCGCATTTCTTCGATTTCGCCGAAAATCTCTACGATCAGCTCATCGAAGTGCAACTGATCCACTTCCTGCGGCCCGAAGCGAAATATGACGGGCTGGACGCGCTCACCGCCCAGATCGCCCGCGACTGCGACGATGCGCGGCAAATCCTTGCGGGGACGCCCCACGTCGCCTAATGCACCGGCACTTTTCTCACCCGTTCGACTTCGCGCAGGGCGAACGGAGATATGTTGATATCGGACCCCCATGACCGACCAGCCCAGCCAAGAAGCCAAAGACTATAAATCCACCGTATTCCTGCCCGTCACCGACTTCCCGATGAAGGCCGGTCTCGCGCAAAAGGAACCGGCCATCGCGGCGAAGTGGGAGGCGATGGATCTCTATGGCAAGCTGCGCGAAAAGCGCGCCGGTCGCGAACGTTTCATCCTGCATGACGGCCCGCCCTACGCCAATGGCGACATCCATATGGGCCATGCGATGAACAAGGTGCTCAAGGACATCATCGTCCGCAGCCAGTCTCTGCTCGGCAAGGATGCGCCCTATGTGCCCGGCTGGGATTGTCACGGCCTGCCGATCGAATGGAAGATCGAGGAGGAATATCGCAAGAAAAAGCTGAACAAGGACGAGGTTCCGCCTTCCGAATTCCGCGCCCAGTGCCGCGCCTATGCCGACAAATGGGTCGATGTGCAGCGCGAGCAATTCAAGCGGCTTGGGGTGATGGGCGACTGGAAAGACCCCTATCTCACCATGAAGTTCGACGCCGAAGCGACCATCGTCGGCGAACTGCTGAAATTCGCGGAAAGCGGCCAGCTTTATCGCGGCGCAAAGCCCGTCATGTGGTCCCCGGTCGAAAAGACCGCGCTGGCCGAGGCGGAGGTTGAGTATGAGGATGTGACGAGCACGCAGATCGACGTGGCGTTCGAGATCGTCGAAGCGCCGAACGCGCCGGAACTGGTCGGCGCGCATGCGGTGATCTGGACGACGACGCCCTGGACGATCCCGGTGAACCAGGCGATCGCTTATGGGCCGGAGGTTGAGTATGTTTTGCTCGACGTCTGGGCGGTTGCCGTGTCTGGTGACGTTGTTCAAGGGCAGGATACGTTGGCGGGCCATGACGATCCGACCATCCAGAATCTTCGCGAGAAGAAAATATTGATAGCAGCAACTCTTGTCGAAGAATTCGAGGAGCGGTTTGTTCGCAGTAGCATTTATAGTTTGGTGGATTGCGGCAAATCGGCTGACCCTTGGTTTACTGAATTGGGCCGCTTCAAAGGCTCCGACCTCGCCGGTGCCGTCGCCCGCCACCCGATGCACGCACTCGGCGGCTTCTTCGCCAAGCCCCGCCCGTTCCTGCCCGGCGATTTCGTCACTACCGATGCGGGTACCGGCCTCGTCCACATGGCCCCTGACCATGGCGAGGACGATTTCGCGCTGTGCAAGGCGCACGGCATCAATCCCGTGTTCGCAGTCGAGGGCGACGGTAAATATCGCGACGACTGGGCATGGCCCGCCGACAAGGAATTGTCAGTCATCAACAAGAAGCTGCTCGCGCCCGATGGCCCGATCTGCAACGATCTGCGCGCGGCCGGTGCCTTGCTGTCGGCACGCAACGATGAAAGCACGCGGCACAGCTATCCACACAGCTGGCGTTCCAAAGCGCCGCTGATCTACCGCTGCACCCCGCAATGGTTCATCCCGATGGATCAACCGGCGAACAGCCGGTTAATCAGCGAGCAAAGCGAGCCGCCGGCCTCGTCTAACGGTCCGACGCTGCGCGAAACCGCGCTCGACGCCATCGCCCACACCCGCTGGGTGCCGGAGCGCTCCACCAATCGCATCCGCGCCATGGTGGAGGGCCGCCCTGATTGGGTGATCTCGCGCCAGCGCGCCTGGGGTGTCCCCATCGCGCTCTATGTCCATCGCAAGAGTGGCGACTATCTCATTGATCCCGCGGTCAATGCCCGCATCATCGCCGCCTTCATGGGTGCGGGCGCGGACGCATGGTTCGGCGCGGATCATCAGGCGCTGCTCGGCCCCGATTACGACCTGAACGACTATGAGGTCGTGAACGACATTCTCGACGTCTGGTTCGACAGCGGCTCGACCCACAGTTTCGTGGTCGAGGCGCGCTATGGCGAAGGCGTGCGCGCCGATCTCTATCTCGAAGGGTCCGACCAGCATCGCGGCTGGTTCCAGTCCTCGCTGCTCGAATCGAGCGGCACGCGCGGCCGCGCGCCCTATGGCGCGGTGCTGACCCACGGCTTCGCGCTTGATGGCACCGGCCGCAAAATGTCGAAGTCGCTCGGCAATGTCGTCGACCCGCTCAAGATCATGGGCGAAAGCGGCGCGGATATCCTGCGCGTCTGGGTCGCCAGCACCGATTATTTCGATGATGTCCGCATCGGCAAGGAAGTGCTCGCTGGCTCCTCCGACGCCTATCGAAAATTACGCAACAGTTTCCGCTACATGCTGGGTGCTCTTTCCGATTATTCGGAAGAGGAGGCCGTGTCCTACGCCGACATGCCGGAGCTGGAGCGCTACATGCTCCATCGCCTGGCAGAGCTGGATGCGGAATTGCGCGGCGTCGTGGACAAGGCGGCGAATAGCGAGATCTGGCTGGAATTCAGCCGCTACACCCGCGCCCTGTTCGACTTCGCCAACAGCGACCTCTCCGCCTTCTTCTTCGACATCCGCAAGGACTGTCTCTATTGCGATGCGAAGTCCGATCCCAAGCGCCGCGCCTATCGGACGTTGCTCGATACGCTGTTCCACGCGCTGATCCGCTATGTCGCGCCAATCATCCCCTTCACCGCTGAGGAAATCTGGCAAAGCCGCTTCCCAAGCAACGAAGATAGCGTGCATTTTCTCGAATGGCCCGAGGTTGACGCCCGCTGGATCGACCGTCATCTCGGCGACAAATGGGCCAATCTGCGCGCCAAGCGTGAAGAGGTGAACGAAGCGATCGAACCGCTCCGCCGCGAAAAGATCGTCCGCTCCAGCCTGGAGGCCGACGTCACCATGGGCGAACTGGTGCCCAGCGACGGTGTGAACTTCGCCGAAATCGCCATCGTCGCCCGCATCGAAATGGGCGTCGGCGACGGCATCATCGTCCAGCCAAGCGAGTGGCACAAATGCGGCCGCTGCTGGCGTCTGCTGCCCGAGGTCGAGGAGGACGGGACGCTCTGCGCCCGCTGCGACGAGGTGGTGTCGGCATGAAGTCGCCCGCCAATCATCGCCCGCTCGGCCTGACCGTGGCGCTCGTCACGCTGCTACTCGATCAGCTAATCAAATATGTCGTAACCTGGCCGCTCGCGCTGAAAGGCCGGATGGACGGGATCGACATCATCCCGATCTTCCGCCTGCGCTGGCTGGAAAATCGTGGTGTTTCGATGGGCTTTTTCCATGCCGACACCAATGTCATGCGCTGGCTGCTCGTGTTGATGACCGTGGTCATCGCCACATTCGTCGCCATATGGATGTGGCGCGAAAAAGCGCGCCCGGACGTGGCGGCGCTCGGGCTGGTCCTGGGCGGGGCGATCGGCAATATCGCGGACCGGATGCGGCTCGGCTATGTGGTCGATTATGCCGATCTGCATTTTGGCGAGTGGCGGCCGTTCCTCATCTTCAATCTCGCCGACGCCGCCATTACCATCGGCGTGCTGATCCTGCTTGCACGCGCGCTGCTGCTGCGCGAGAAGAGCGCAAAGACGGAGTCATCATAATAATGCGTAAACTGATCCTCGCCGCCGGTCTCGTTTCCACCCTGTCCGCCTGCGGCTCGTCGGGCCTGTTCGACCGCGATCGGCCGGATGAATTCGCCGTGTCGCGTCAGGCGCCGCTGGTGATCCCGCCCGATTTCGCGATGGTTCCGCCCGCACCAGGCACGCCTTCGGCTGCTACGGTCGATTCGAAGGCGGCTGCGCTGGACGCGATGTTCGGTGGTCCCGCACCGCGCAGTGGGACCGAAAGCGATGCGCTGACCCGCGCGGGCCGCGCCAACGCGGCTGCCGGTATCCGCTCGTCGGCGGGCGATCCGGGCACCGAAGTCGTGGACAAGGGTGCGACGACGCGCGACATCATCGCCGCGCCCGAAGGCGACGGTCAGGACGCGCGCGCCTCGACCTCGCAATAAGATGAAATGAGAGCGCTGCGTCGATAAGCCGCAGCGCTCGATCGCACGTTCGGCCATGCCTTAAATAAGGCTCAGGCCCGCGCCTCGTTCACGCCCGCGCTGTTGTGGCGCAGTGCCGTCAGCACCGTCTCCACGATTCCTGCCGCGTCCAGCTTGGCGTCGGCATATTGTTTTTCGGGCTTGTCCTGATCCTGAAAAATGTCAGGCAGGCGCATGGTGCGGATCTTGAGGCCAGCGTCTGTCAGGCCCAGATCGCTCGCCAATGTCAGGACATGGGCGCCAAGGCCCCCAATCGCACCTTCCTCGACCGTGACGGCAACCTCGTGGGTCGTCAGCAGCTTGCGAATCAGCGCTTCGTCCAGCGGTTTGGCAAAGCGTAAGTCCGCAACCGTGGTCGAAAGCCCCTTCGCCTCCAGAAGTTCGGCGGCCTTGAGCGCTTCTTCAAGCCGGGTGCCGAGCGAAAGAATGGCGACCTGACGCCCCTCCCGCACGAGGCGGCCTTTGCCGATCGCCAGCCGTTCGGGAACCGTCGGCATATCCACGCCCGTGCCGTTGCCGCGCGGATACCGCACCGCAATCGGCCCGCTGTCATGCACCGCGCAGGTATGGACCATATGAACGAGTTCAGCCTCGTCCGCCGCCGCCATCACCACAAAATTGGGCAAGGTGGCGAGATAGGCGATGTCGAAGCTGCCCGCGTGGGTCGATCCGTCCGCCCCGACCAGCCCGGCCCGGTCGAGCGCGAAGCGGACCGGCAGATTCTGGATCGCCACATCATGCACGACCTGATCATAGGCGCGTTGCAGGAAGGTCGAATAGATCGCGCAAAATGGCCGCATCCCTTCCGCCGCCAGACCGGCGGCGAAGGTGACGGCATGTTGTTCGGCGATGCCGACGTCGAAGATCCGATCGGGAAAGGCTTGCCCGAACTTGTCGAGACCCGTGCCCGATGGCATCGCTGCCGTGATTGCGCAGACGGTTGGATCGCGCTGCGCTTCGGCGATCAGCGCCTGCGCAAAGACATTCGTGTAGCTGGGGGGGCCGGGTGGAGCTTTAGCCTGCGCTCCGGTGATGACGTCAAATTTCTGGACGCCGTGATATTTGTCCGCCGCCGCTTCCGCCGGGGCATAGCCCTTGCCCTTTTGCGTCACGACATGGACGAGACACGGTCCCTCCGCGGCGTCACGGACATTTTCGAGCACCGGGATCAACTGGTCGAGATTATGGCCGTCGACCGGGCCGACATAGTAGAAGCCCAGCTCCTCGAACAAGGTGCCACCCATCGCCATGCCGCGCGCGAACTCGTCGGTCTTGCGGGCTGCGTTGTGGAGCGGTCGCGGCAGCTTGCGGGCCAGTCGCTTGGCGAGATCGCGAAGCCCCAGAAACTCGCGGCTCGACACGAGCCGCGCGAGATAGGCCGACAGACCGCCGACAGGCGGGGCGATCGACATGTCATTATCGTTGAGGATGACGACGAGCCGGTTGCCCGCATCGCGCGCATTGTTCATCGCTTCATAGGCCATGCCCGCCGACATCGCCCCGTCACCGATCACGGCGATGCCCTTGCCGGGGCGATCCTGCATCTTGTTGGCGACGGCAAAGCCCAGCGCCGCGCTGATCGAGGTAGAGCTGTGCGCCGCGCCGAACGGGTCATATTCGCTTTCCGCCCGCTTGGTGAAGCCGCTGAGTCCGCCGCCCATGCGCAGGGTGCGGATGCGGTCGCGTCGTCCGGTCAGAATTTTGTGCGGATAACATTGATGGCCGACATCCCAGACCAGCTTGTCGTTGGGAGTGTCGAAAACATAATGGATCGCGGTGGTCAGTTCGACCACGCCGAGTCCCGAACCAAGATGGCCGCCGGTGACGCCGACAGCCGATATCACCTCCTGCCGCAGTTCGTCGGCCAGTTGGCGCAGGTCGGCAGGGGGCAGGGCGCGCAGATCGGCTGGCCATATGACCCGGTCGAGCAGCGGAGTGGAAGGGTGATCGTTCATCGAAGGCATAGACTCCGCAAGCCGCTAGGCCGTTCCGGTGGCGGGCGCAACGCCGGATTGATCCGCTTCAGGCCGCGCACTTCGCGCAAATGCCCATTATCTCGATTACCGGCCGTTCCGCGATGAAGCCCTGATGGGTGGCGACGGCGCGGACATCGCCCGTCACCTTGTCGTCATCGACATGCGTCGCGGCTTTGCAATGACGGCAGACGAGGAAGATGCAGTCATGCTGGCAGCCTGGATGAGCGTTAGCGATATAGGCGTTGGCGCTTTCCACGCGCATCGCGATATTGTTCGTCACGAACAGGTCGAGAATGCGATACACACTGTTGGGCGCGACGCGCTTCCCGCGATGGCGCGACACTGTGTCGGCGATATCATAGGCCGACGCCGGCTTTTCCTCGGCGGAGAGCGCGTCGAAGATGGCGGCGCGCATCGGCGTCCATTGTTCGGCGCGGGCCTCCAATGTGGCGCGGGCCGCGTCGGCCAGCTTGATGCCGGTCGGCTCCTGATGGTGATGGTGATTGGCCATGATCGTCAACTTATGCCCGGCGGGCGTCCGGGGCAAGGGCGGGAGCGGCGATGGTTTCAGCTCCGCCACGCGATCCAGGCCGTCCACAGCCAGCCGCCGATCAGCAACAGCCCGCCAACAGGCGTCACCGCACCCAGCCAGCGCGGCGCGCCGAACGCCATCGCATAGAGCGTGCCCGCGAAAATCGCCGCGCCGATCAGCAACAGCGCCGCAGGCGCGCGGGCCGACGCGCCCATGCCGAGGATCGCGATCGCGGCGACGGTGTGGATAAGCTGATAAGTGCCGCCCGTGCGTAGCCATTCCGCCGCCTGCGCGCTGGAAGCGCCATGCGCGCCGAACGCGCCCGCGCCGATCGCCAGCGCCGCCGACAATGCGGCAAAGACCATCATCATGGCTTTTCTCCATCCCCCCTCGTCAGCAGCCGCATGCCCCGGCCCGGCAGGAACAACAGGTCCTTGGCCGCGAGCAAGCTGCCATGTTCGATCTGGAGGTCGAGCCGCTGCTGATCATTTTCGCGATATTGCCGTTCGACCTCTTCGATTTCGGCCTGCGGAACGCCGAGCGCGCTCATTGCCTGCACGCCCATGCAGATAGCCGATTCGAACACTTCGCGAACCGTGCCAGCAATGTCGATATGCTCCAGCGCGAGCAACTGCTTGCGATCGAACACGCGGACCAGCAGCGCGGCTTGCGGGAACGCTTCGGCGATCGGCTGGAGCGTGTGCGAATCGAGGTTGGGATCGTCGATGCAGAACGCGATCAGGCTGGCTTCGTCTGCGCCAGCGCGATGGAGCAGGTCGATTCGGGTGCCGTCGCCATAATAGACTTTCGTGTCGAAGCGGCTCGATGATTCGATCTGCGCGGGCTTCTTGTCGATCAGAATGACGCCGAAGCCGTGGCCCATCAGCATTTGCGCGACGGTCTGGCCAAAGCGGCCATAGCCGACGATGATCGCAGTGGCGGGTGGCGCTTCGTCAGGGCCGGGCAGGTCGCGGCCCGATTTGGGCGTCGCGAATTCCAGTCGCCGTGCGAACAGCATCAGGAAGGGCGTCGTTGCCATCGATAGCGTGACGATCGCGCTGAACAGGCTCGCCGCTTCCGGGGCGATCAGATAGGCGTTCTGCGCCTGCGCAAAGAGCACGAAGCCGAATTCGCCGCCCTGGCTGAGCAACAGGCCCGCGCCGATCGCCTGCTTCATGTCCATGCCGAACAGGCGGGCGAGGCCGGTGATGAGCGCCGCCTTGGTCGCGACCAGCATCAGCGCCATGCCTACCACGAAGAGGGGGTTCGCCATCACCGCATGCAAATCGAGCACCATGCCGACCGCGAGGAAGAAAAGGCCGAGCAGGATTGAACGGAACGGCTCGACATCGGCTTCAATCTCATGCCGATAGGGTGAATCGGCCAGCATCACGCCCGCCACGAACGCCCCGAGCGCGGTCGATAAATGGAGGCTGTGCATCAGCGCTGCGGCAGCGAGAACCGTGAACAGTCCGACGGTGACGAACAGTTCGCGCTCGCCAAGGCGGCCGACCATCTGGAGCAACGGTCGCAGGATGAAGCGCCCGGCCAGCACCAGCCCGGCGATCGCGGCCACGGTATAGCCCGCCAGCATCAAGCCCGGTGGACCGGCGGTATCGGCGGGGTTGCGCGACAGGGCGGCGATGATGGTGATGAGCGGAACGATCGAGAGATCCTGAAACAGCAGGATCGAAAAGATCTTCTCGCCAAAGGGGGAGTTGATGCGCCCGCTGCTCTTGAGGCTCGGCAGCACCTGCGCAGTCGAGGACAGGGCGAGCGGCAGGCCGAGCGCGAGCGCCGCGCCCCAGGTAAAGCCGGTGAACAGGAAGATGACGCCCGTCAGCGCCAGGCCGCACAGGATCACCTGAGCGAGGCCCAGCGCGAAGATATCGCGCTTCAGGCGCCACAGGCGGGCGGGGTTGAGTTCGAGGCCGACAAGGAACAGCAGCAGGACGATGCCGATTTCGGCAATGGCCAGCTTCGATTGCCCACCGCCGACAAGACCAAGGCCCTGCGGCCCGACGAGCGCGCCCGCGACAAGATAGCCCAGCACCGCGCCAAGACCGAATCGGCGGAAAATGATGACGAACAGCACGGCCGCACCGAGCAGGATGACGCCTTCGGACAGCAGCATGTCGGTGGCGCTGGCGATCGGGGGATGGCCCTGCATCAGGCGTCGGCCATGCGTGCGGCTTCGGCGATCGCTTCGAAACCCAGGCGTATCGAGGCATGGCGCGCCGGATAGTCGCGCGCCGGGGCGAGCACCGCCAGGCCCGGCCAGAAATCGAGATCGTCGGCCTCACCGCTGAGATAGGCGGCAAGCCGGTCGCGGGCCAGCGCCAGTTCCGCGGCGCTGAGGCCGATGGCGTGGGACGCCATCAGCGCGGCGGAGGCTTGCCCGAGCGCACAGGCCCGCACTTCCAGACCGATATCTGCCAGCTTGCCGCCATCCATCCGCACATCTGCCATGACGCGCGATCCGCAGACGGGCGATCTTTTCTCGACGCTCGCCTGGGCATCGGGCAGCCGGCGATGATGGGGGATGCTGGCGGCCAGCCGGAGAATATCAACATTGTAGAGGGGGGCGCTCATATCGTCCCATGTAGGACAGGAAGGCCGCTGCGAGAAGGCAATGATCCGCGAAATCGGGAAAAGGTCGACGGGGTGGCATTGTGCGGTGATGCCAGCGCGCCTATCGCCGCGCCTGAGCCGGTTGGAGCCTTTTGACTATGCGCATTCTTGTCGACGCCGACGCCTGTCCGGTGAAGGAGGAAATCTACAAGGTCGCCTTTCGCCATGGCGTGCCGGTGACGATCGTCAGCAACAGCCCGATTCGGGTGCCGCCTCATGCGTTGATAGACCGGGTGGTCGTGAGCGACGGGTTCGACGCGGCGGATGACTGGATCGCCGAGCGGGCCGATGCACGCAGCATCTGCATTACCGCCGACATCTTGCTGGCCGACCGATGCCTGAAAGCCGGCGCCGTGGTGATCGGATCGAACGGCAAACCCTTTACCACCAGTTCGATCGGCGGCGCGATCGCAACGCGCGCGATCATGGCCGATCTGCGCGCGGGCGGCGACGCGATCGGCGGGCCACCGCCCTTTTCTAAAGTGGATCGCTCGCGATTCCTGTCGGCGCTGGATGAGGCGCTGGTGCGCCTCAAGCGCTTGCCCTGATGACCGAAGCAGGCTTCGACGCGATCATATTGGGCGCTGGCGCGGCGGGCATGATGTGCGCCGCGACCGCCGGGGCGCGGGGGCGGCGCGTGCTGCTGGTCGATCATGCCGACGCATCTGGGAAAAAAATCCTGATTTCCGGCGGTGGACGCTGCAATTTCACCAACATCCACACCGCTGCCGACCGATTTTTGTCGACCAACCCGCATTTCGCGAAATCGGCGCTTGGACGCTATTCGCCGCAGGATTTCCTGGCTTTGATCGAGAGCCATGGCATCGCCTGGCATGAAAAGACGCTGGGCCAGCTATTCTGCGATGGTTCGGCGGCGCAGATCGTGGCGATGCTGGAGGCGGAATGCGCAAGTGCTGGCGTGACCTTCGCGCTGGGGCAGCCGGTGCGGGATGTGGCGCATGGCGATGGCCTGTTTCGCGTGACGATCGGCGGGCGCGAACATCATGCGCCCGCGCTGGTGCTGGCGACCGGCGGGCCGTCCATTCCCAAGCTGGGCGCGAGCGGTTTTGCCTATGACGTCGCGCGGCAATTTGGCCTGTCGGTGGTGCAGCCGCGCCCGGCGCTGGTGCCGTTGACCTTGGGGCCGGAGGACGCGCTGTTCGCTTCTCTATCCGGTGTATCGGCCGAGGTCGAAGTGCGCTGGGGCAAAGCGCGGTTTCGCGAGGCAGCGCTGTTCACCCACCGGGGGCTTTCCGGTCCGGCCATGTTGCAGATTTCGTCCTATTGGCAGCATCGGACCGCAATCGGCGTCGATTTCCTGCGGGACCGGGGCGGTGAATGGCTGGTGGACGAGAAGCGCGAGCGCCCTAGGGCAAGTCTGCGCCGCACGCTCGCGCAGGCGCTGCCCGAGCGGCTGGCCGATGCCCTGCTGGAGCGGCTGGGCCTGGAAGGCGAACTGGCGAACCTGTCGGACAAGGCGTTGCGGCAGGCCGGTGCACGGCTGCGCGACTGGGCTTTCACGCCGAACGGGACGGAGGGCTATGCCAAGGCGGAGGTCACGGTCGGCGGGATCGCGACGGCCAATCTCTCTTCCCGCACCATGGAGGCGACGCGGATGCCCGGTCTTTATGCCATTGGTGAGGCCGTGGATGTCACCGGCTGGCTTGGCGGCTATAATTTTCAATGGGCCTGGGCGAGCGGATGGGCGGCGGGACAGGCGCTTTGACCCGGTAAAGACGGATCATGGCCTGTTTCGGGCGGAGCGAACACCTATCTGTCTGCCGTTCCTCATTCGGGAGATCGATCATGCAGAAACGGTTTTTGGGCGATGGCGGGCTGGAGGTATCGGCCATTGGCCTTGGCTGCATGGGTTTGAGCACAGCCTATGGCGTGGCGCCCGACAAGGCAGCGGGGATCGACCTGATTCGCGGTGCGGTGGACCGGGGCGTCACCTTTTTCGATACGGCCGAAATCTATGGGCCGTTCATCAATGAGGAACTGGTCGGCGAAGCGTTGCAGCCGGTGCGCGACAAGGTGGCGATCGCAACGAAATTCGGCTTTCGGATCGAGGAGGGCGAGCCATTGGGTCTCGACAGCCGCCCGGCGCATATCCGCGAGGTTGCCGAAGCCTCGCTCCGGCGGTTGAATATCGAGACGATCGATCTGCTGTACCAGCACCGCGTCGATCCCGACGTGCCGATCGAGGACGTGGCAGGCGCGGTGCGCGATCTGATCGCGGAGGGGAAGGTGCGGCATTTCGGCCTGTCGGAGTGCGGCGCAGCCACGGTCCGGCGCGCGCATGCGGTGCAGCCGGTGGCAGCGATCCAGAGCGAATATTCGCTGTGGACGCGCGATCCCGAAACCAACGGCATTCTCGACATTTGCGACGAACTCGGCATCGGCTTCGTGCCGTTCAGCCCGCTGGGGCGTGGCTTCCTGACCGGAGCGATGAGCGATAGAACGACTTTCGCGGAAGGCGACATGCGTGCTGGCCTGCCGCGCTTCACGCCGCAGGCCATGGCCAACAATCAGGCGCTGGTGGACCTGCTGGCCCGGACTGCGGTGGATAAGGGCGCGACGATCGCGCAAATCGCCATCGCCTGGCTGCTGCACCAGCGGCCCTGGATCGTGCCGATACCCGGCACGACCAGGCTGCACCGGCTCGACGAGAATCTGGGCGCGGCCGACGTCGCGCTGAGCGATGCCGACCTGACCGCGATCGGCGTCGCGGCTGCGGCGATCGAGATCGAAGGCGCGCGCTATAGCGAGGCGATGCAAGCGACGGTCGATAGCTAAGGTTCGTCGCGCTCGGTGCCGGGCTGGGTCGGAGCGATACGGGGCGGAGGTGCGCCGGGCGCTTCGGGCGGCTGATCGGTCGGCAGGCGAATCTGCGCCGGGCCGATATTGACCGTCATCCCGCCCTGATCGACGCCGACCGACATATTGCCGAGGCCGCTATCCACGGCGACATTGGCGATGGCGTTGACCAGATCGGGGTCCTGCGTTTCCGCCGGCGCCTGCTCGACCGGCTCGTTGATCGCGCCGGCCATGAAATTGCGCCAGATGCGCGCAGGCACGCCGCCGCCCGCCGCGCCGCCGGGCAGTGGCGTGTTGTCGTCATTGCCAATCCATACCGCGGTAACGAGGCCGCCCGCATAGCCCACGAAAATGGCGTCGCGGCTATCCTGCGTCGTGCCGGTCTTGCCAAACGTGCTGGTGCGCAGCGCCGCCGCGCTGCCGGTGCCGCGATTGGCGGCGGACGATAGGAGATCGCGGATCATGTCGAGCTGATCTCCGTTGAAATGGCGCTGACGATCGAGCAGGCGGGCGACCCAGCCCTGTTCTTCCGGCGGCAGGCCGTGCGCGACGACGGGATAGGCGCCCGCCGCGACCGACGCATAGGCTTCGGCCAGTTCGATCAGCGGGATTTCCGATGTGCCGAGCGCGAGGCTCAGATCCTCCGTCAGCGGCGCTGTGACGCCCAGGTCGCGCGCGACCTTGATGACGGCGTCAACACCGAGCTTCTGCGTCAGCCGCACGGCCGCGACATTGCTGGAGGCGGCGAATGCCTGTCGCAATGTGATGCGGCCGCGGTATTTGCCGCCATGGTTCGTAGGGCGATAGCTGCCGGTGGTGATCGGCACATCGTCGATCATGTCGTCAGGCGTCATGCCGGCGCGGAAGGCGGCGAGATAGACGAACAGTTTGAAGGTGGAGCCGGGCTGACGCCGGGCCTGCACCGCGCGATTGAAGCTGCTCTTCCTATAGTCCTTGCCGCCGACCATGGCGACCACGCTGCCGTCCGGCTTCATCGCGACGAGGGCGGCCTGCGCCTTGCCCAGTGGCGCGCGGCGGATCGCGCTTTCGGCGAGGCGCTGGATGCGGCGGTCGAGCGTGGTTGCGACCTCCTGCGCGCCATAGACCGCGCCGGCGCGGTCGCGCGCCTGAGGCAGAACCCAGTCGGCGAAATAGGTGCCGCTGGTCGGGTCGGGCGTTTCGTGGACGTTGAGGCGGGCTGGCACGAGCGCATTACGCTGGGCCTGCGTGATATAGCCTGCGGCGACCATCGCCTGCGTCACCAGCGCCGCGCGCGCGCGTGCGCCCGAAGGGTTGCTGGTCGGCGCGAGTCGCGAGGGCGCTTTCAGCAGGCCCGCGAGCATCGCCGCCTGCGGGATGGTCAACCGTTCGGGCGGGCGGTTAAAATAATGCAGGGCCGCCGCGCGCAGCCCATAAACATTGTCGCCGAAATAGACGTTCGAAAGATAACGTTCGAGGATCTGGTTCTTGGTCAGCCACGCTTCCAGCCAGAAGGCGATCAGCGCCTCGCGCGCCTTGCGGCCCATCGTCCGGTCGGACGACAGGAACACGCCTTTGGCGAGCTGCTGGGTGATGGTGCTGCCGCCCTGCGACGCGCCATCGGAGCGGATATTGTGCCATAACGCGCGGGCGATACCGCGCGGATCGACGCCCCAATGGCTGTAGAAGCGGCGATCCTCGATCGCCATGAACGCCTGCGGCACATGCGCCGGCAGGTCCGCGATGGCGACCGGCTTGTCGATGATCGCGCCGCGACGGGCGATCAGATGACCGTCATCGGACATCAGGCTGATGCTGGGCGGCGCGATCGGTTTGAGCGAGCGCGAGAGCGGCGCGGTGACGGCGAGCCAGGCGATGGCCACCATCAACAGCGCCAATGCGACCGCGACGCTCCATCCGATCAGGTGCAACGCCCTTTTCCAGCGGGTCGGCGGCGCAAAGGCGCTGGGCGGGCCAGAGCCGAAAGGGAGCGGGGGACTGGATGGCGCGTCGGTGGAGAATTGCGGGTCGGTCATCGTTCCAGCCATGCTGTATTACACAAACTACACAGTCAAGCCTGTCCCACGCCGGGACGGCTGCAAATTAACCATGATTGGGCATGGCCAATATGGTAAATTATTTGTTAACCAAACTGCTATGCGCACTCGTCCCCTAGTCCTTACGACAGAATCAGCCCGTCATCCATTTCGTCAGCGGTTGCCGCGTCATGTGCTGGCCGTGGCATCGGATGTTCCGACCAGCCGAAAGGCGCGCGTTGCATCGGATGACAGCGACTGGAAACTGTTCATGCTGAGCTTCGTGGCTTTTTTCACGGCCTTCTACAGCTTTATCGGCTGACGATCGGCCCGTCGCACGCCTTATGCAGGCGCCAGGCAAGCCAGGCGCAGGGCAGGCATAACAGGGCAACCAGTAGCAGCTGATTGACGACCGAAAGGCCGACGGCGGTCAGCGCGAGCGCTGCCAGCGATCCGATCACCATCGCGCCGGAATTGACGATATTGTTGGCCGCGACCGTGCGCGCCGCTTCGCATTTTTCGACGGTAGTGGTGAGGAAGGCGTAAAGCGGCACCACGAACATGCCGCCAAAGGTCGCGACGCCCAGCAGGGATGCGGAAAGGGGGATCGCCAGCGGATGGGCGAGAAACCCCGCCAGGCTCATCAACCGGCTATTGGGTGCGAGTGGCCAGATGGCGCAGACGATGTGGAAAGCGACGACGCACAAGCCCATTCCGATGACCGACGCCGGAGCGTAGCGCGCCGACACATGGCCGCACAGCAGCCGATTGACGGCAATCGAGCCGATGGCGATGCCGATCGAGAAAATGGCAAGGAACAGGCTGGCGACCGACTTGTCCGCGCCCAGCACATTTTTCACCAGTGGCGGAAAATGGATGAACAGGATCGTGCCGACCGCCCAGAAGAAGCTGATCGCCATGATCGCGAGAAACAAGCGTCTTATGTGCATCGTGCCGCGCACGAGGGTGATCGACGAACGGATGATGTGGAAATCGATCGGTGTTCGTTCGAGCAGCGAAGGCGCGGGCGGCACTTCGCGTCCCGCGATGAAACCAATGCAGGCCGTGACGATGATGCCGAATGCTGCGATCTGCACCGGAATGACGCCAGCGATGATCGTGCCCGCAAGGATGGCGATATAAGTGCCCGCTTCTACCAGTCCGGTGCCACCCAGCACTTCCTCGTCATGCAGATGCTGGGGCAGGATCGCATATTTGATCGGGCCGAAGAAGGTCGAATGCACCCCCATCGCGAATAGCGCGACCAACAGCAGGGGGATAGCGAAGCTGTGGATCGCGACCCCGCTCCAGATAAGGGCCAGGCCGATGGCACCCACGGTCATGATCAGGATTTCCGCGGCCTTCACCCAGCGGATGATGACCGCCTTGTCCCGCTGGTCCGCCATTTGCCCGGACAGGGCGGACAGCAGGAAAAACGGGATGATGAAGATGCCCGTGGCAAGCGCGCTGAACCATGTTTCGGATTTTTCGTCATTATACACCTGATATACGACGAACAGCACCATCGCGTTCTTGAACAGATTGTCGTTGAACGCGCCAAGGAGCTGGGTGACGAAAAGCGGCAGAAATCGCCGTTTATTCAGGAGCCTGAGTGAGGCCTGCATGGGCGAATGGGTCTTCTTGCCTGTGGAGCCGGTGCGCGGTCTAGCGGCAGTTGTCGCATCTGTCCAACGCTCGCTTGCCCGCCGAGTGCGCGCATCTTGTGTGTGTCCACGGACTGTGGCAGTCCGCCGCTATGCTGACGCTGCCCAACCTGCTGACGCTTTCGCGCATCGTCACGGTGCCGTTGCTCGTAGCCTTATTGTGGCCCGCCGAAGTCGGCGCGCGCTGGACGACGGGCTATGCGCTCGCCTTCGCGCTCTATTGCCTGATGGGCATCACCGATTATTTCGACGGTTATCTTGCGCGGGCCCAGGGCGCGGTGTCGAAGCTGGGCATTTTCCTCGATCCGATCGCCGACAAGATCATGGTGGGGGCGGTCATCCTGATGCTGGCGGCCACGCGCGATATCGCCGGCATCCATGTCGTCGCCGCCATGATCATACTTCTGCGCGAGATCGCCGTGTCGGGCCTTCGAGAGTTTCTGGCCGGATTGCAGGTGTCCGTGCCGGTCTCCCGCCTGGCGAAGTGGAAGACGACGTTTCAGATCATTGCGCTGGGCGCGCTCATTCTGGCGGGAGCGGTGCCCGGCTTCCCCTTCGTGCAGACTGTCGGCATCGGGACATTATGGGCAGCGGCGATGCTGACGCTGGTGACCGGATGGGACTATCTGCGCGTCGGCATCAGGCATATGGACTGAGCCATGGCCAAGCTTTCCATCCTCTATTTCGCCTGGGTTCGCGAGGCGATCGGCGCGGACGGCGAGACGGTCGAGCGACCGGCCGAAGGTGCGACGGTGGCAGATCTCATCGCGTCGCTCGCAGCACGTGGCGGGGGCTATGCGCAGGCGCTGGGCGATCCCGACAAGGTGCGCGCGGCGCTCGACCAGCGATTCGTGGCGCTCCACAGCGTCATCGGCGACGCACGCGAACTGGCGCTGTTCCCGCCAGTCACCGGCGGATGAGCGCGGTTTCGATCCAGGCCGGGAATTTTGACGTCGGCGCGGAACTGGCGGCGCTGGAGGCGATGGGCGGTGGTGGCGTCGCGAGCTTCACCGGCATCGTGCGGGGCGAGGGCGGGCTGATCGCGCTGGAACTGGAACATTATCCCGCCATGACGCAGGCACAGGTCGAACGGATCGTCGCGGAGGCGATGGGTCGCTGGCCCCTGATCGGCGTACGGGTAATCCACCGTCATGGGCGGCTGGAGCCGGGTGCGCGGATCGTATTCGTCGGCACGGCCTCGCGGCACCGGACTGCGGCGCTGGAAAGCTGCGCGTTCCTGATCGACTGGCTGAAATCGCAGGCGCCCTTCTGGAAGAAGGAACATTTTGCGGCCGGGTCGCCCCGCTGGGTCGAGGCGCGCGCCGAGGATGAGGCGAAGGCGGAGAGCTGGCGCAGCTGACCGTCAGGCCGCAGCGGCCCTGGCCTGCGTCCCTTTGGCAGCGTCCCGCAAAATGCCGGCGAGCAGATGAAATTCCTTCTCGCGTGGGCTGTTTTTGCGCCACACCAGCGCGATTTCGCGAAAAGCGTGGTCCGAGCGCAGCGGCCGAGCGGTGATCTGGGTATGGTCGAGGATGCCGCCCGCAATCGCCATTTCCGGCAACATGGTCAGGCCAAGGCCATTATCGACCATCTGAACGAGCGTGTGGAGCGAGGTGCCCATCATCGTCGTGCTGGCGCGCAATTCCGGTCGGTTACAGGCGGCGAGCGCGTGATCCTTAAGGCAATGACCATCCTCCAGCAGGAGCAATTTGCTTTCATCGATCATGTCCGGCCCGATACATTCCGGCGGGTCGCGCGGATCGTCGCGCGGGAAAGCGACATGCAGCCGGTCGCGGAACAGGATTTCGCTGTCCAGTTCCCCGGTCGGATAGGGCAGCGCCATCAATACGCAGTCAACATTGCCATGGCGCAGCGAATCGATGGACGCCTGGGTCGTCTCTTCCCGCAAATAGAGTTTCAGTTCGGGCCGATCGGCGCGCAGGCGGGGCAGGAGGCGGGGCAAAAGAAAGGGCGCGATGGTGGGGATAACGCCCATGCGCAACTCGCCGGTCAACGGCTTGCCCGATGCCTGCGCGATGGCGGCAAGCTCCTCTGCCTCACGCAGCACGCGATGCGCCTTTTCCACGATCCGGTCGCCCAGCGCCGTGAAGCGGACAACGCGCCGGGTGCGTTCGACCAGCGTAACGCCGATGAGCGACTCCAACTCGCGTATGCCGGCCGACAGGGTGGATTGCGTGACGTAGCAACTGTCGGCCGCCTTACCGAAATGGCCCTGTTCCTTCAGCGCCACCAGATATTGCATCTGTTTAAGCGTGGGCAGGTAACTAGACATTGATCGGCTTCCTCGATTAGAAAGCCATATATAAGCGGTTTAGCCTATAATCCAAACCATTTGGAAATGCCGAACAAGGAGGTCAGCGTCAGGATGACCCCGACCGACACCAAAAGCACCTTAGGGGCGACATGGCGGGCGAGCATCGCCCCGAACGGCGCGGCAACCACACCGCCGATCAGCAATCCGACGGTATAGGTGGTGAATGTCTCCCAGCCCAGATGGAACAGGAAGGTCAGGCTGATCGAGGTCGTCAGAATGAATTCGACGGTGTTGACCGTGCCGATCGTGTGGCGCGGACTGGACCCTTGAATCAGCAGGTTGGACGTGACCACGGGACCCCAGCCACCCCCGCCGGTCGCGTCGAGGAAGCCACCGAACAGTCCGAGCGGCGTCACCCATTTGGGGTCTCGTTTGTGAGGCGGAAAGTGAAAGCCGCGCCAGATGAGATAGAGGCCGATTGCCGTCAGATAGGCCTGGATGAACGGCTTGATGAAGCTGCCGTCGATGTGGGTCAGCAAATAGGCGCCGGTTACGCCGCCGACCACGCCGGGAATGATGAGGCGGGCGAAAAGTTTCCAGTCGACGTTGCGATGGAGGATATGGCTGATCGCCGATACGCCCGTGGTGAAGGTTTCCGCCGCGTGGACGCTGGCTGACGCCCGGCTGGGCGGCACGCCGAGCGCCAGCAGCAGCGTGCTGGAAATGACGCCATAGGCCATGCCCAGCGCGCCGTCGATGATCTGCGCCCCAAAGCCGATCAGGATGAATGGCAGGATATCGTTGAAATGGGCGATAAAAAAATCAATCATCCGCGGGTCATATCCTGTTTGTCTATCGCCGCGATAGGTATAGCGCGAATGCCGCTGCAATTTTCTGTTTTGCGATATGAAGCTGAAATGTCCGCGCGACTGGAAAATCAGGCGCAACGGGATTATCTATGCGCTTTGAGGGTCAGCTCTTTCAGGGGCGCTTATGCTGCGTGATGTCATTGCCTATCTGGACTCCGTCAAGTCACGGGATCCCGCGCCTCGCTCCCGCGCCGAGATATTGCTGTATCCCGGTGTCTGGTCGCTCGTCTTTCATCGACTTGCGCATCGGCTCTATCGCGCCCGGCTGTTCTTCCTGGCCCGCGCGGTCAATCACCTGTCGCGTTTCCTGACTGGCAACGATATTCACCCCGGCGCGCGGATCGGCAAGCGCTTCTTTATCGATCACGGTTTTACCGTCGTTGGTGAGACGGCGGAGATCGGCGACGATGTGACGCTCTATCAGAATGTGACGCTCGGCGGTACGGATCCCGCCAACGGTATTGCCGGCAAGCGGCACCCGACGCTGGCCGACGGAGTGATCGTGGGTTCGGGCGCGCAGGTGCTGGGACCTATCCAGGTCGGCGCGCGGGCGCGGGTGGGCGCCAACGCCGTCGTGACCAAGGATGTGCCGGAGGGGGCGACGATGGTCGGCATCCCGGCGCGGCAGATGCTGGTGGACGTCACCGCTTATCAACGCGAATTTTTGCCTTATGGGACGCCCTGCTCGGACTGCTACGATCCCGAAACGCAGAAGCTGCAAACGCTTCAGGGTGAGGTCGAACAGTTGCGCAAGCGGCTGGCGCAACTGCTGGACGAGCGCCAGCCCGCCGTCACCGCCGATGCGAGCGCGCCACGGATCGAGGAGCGCGGCCGGGCCTGATGTCCAATGTGACGCCGTTTCCATCGTCGGGAGGCAAAATCGGGCAGATCGGCTTCGATCGTCTGGAATTGCAGCGGATCATGGATTTGTACGGCCGCATGGTTTCGGCGGGGCATTGGCGCGATTACGCCATCGATCTGGGGCGCGAGGCGGCGATCTTCTCCGCGTTCCGCCGGTCCGCCGAACGCCCCGAATATCGCATCGAAAAATGGCCGGCCTTGCGACACCGGCAGGGTATGTGGACGCTGGTCGGCGAGAGCGGCGCGATCCTCAAGCGTGGCCAGGAATTGCAGGGCGTGTTGGCGCCCGTCGAACGCAAACTGCTGCGGATCGTGGATCAGTAACCTTCAGAGTCCGTTTGGAAATGCGCCTTTGGCGCATCCGCACCGGCCCTCACCCCCACCCGACCGC
>NZ_JBMDKW010000010.1:0-134883 GCF_057809915.1 Sphingobium sp. FG11 | reverse complement strand
GACCGTACCAGGCGCTGTCAGTAGGCAGCGCCCCGTCCGGTGAACAGCCCTCTAGGCCCATCACCCGAAGGCGTCAAACACTATTTTGCAGAAAAATGTCAGTCGAGACAGAACGCCAGCAAACAAGGGCGTATTTGCCTTCCTCCGATGCGTTGGGAGGCTTCCGGCCCGTCAGACACACTGGTCGGGACGGCTATGGAAATGCGAAACTTCGGGAGGGGAAGAGTCGCGGGCAGTCCATTATGCAAAAAAGGCCGCCCTTGCGGGGCGGCCTCTGGTCGATATCAGTTCAGCGCACCGTGACAGTGCTTGTATTTCTGCCCCGACCCGCACGGGCATGGCGCGTTGCGGCTGATGTCGAGATTGGCGAAGTCGCCCGCATCGAACCCACCGACCGGCGGACGCGGGATCGTCGTCGTGATGATCCCCGCCTGCCCCGCATCCCGGTCGGCGCTGTCATCCTCGCCCGAGAAGGGATCGATGTGCGTCGTGATGAAATCCGGAAGCACCGGCAGGTCGAACTCGGGCATCGGCGTGTCCATGCGGAACTGCACGCGCGCAATTGATCCGGTCACATCCTCACGGATATTTTCCAGCATTCGCTCGAACAGGGCGAAGGCTTCCTGCTTATATTCATTGATCGGCGTCTTTTGCGCATAGGCGCGCAGATGCACCACCTGTCGCAGGGCATCGAGCGTCGAAAGATGCTCTTTCCAGTGATGGTCCAGGCTCTGGAGCAGAATGCTCTTTTCGATGCCGTGCCAGTCGCGCTCGTCAATGTCGGCGATCTTTTCGGCCACAGCCGCGTCGGCCAGCGCGGACAAGCGCTCCTCGATCCCTTCGGGGTCGACCGCGTCCTCCGCGAGCCAGGCATCGATATCCGGCTCAAGGCCCAATATGTCCGCCGTCTTCGCCTTGAGCGCGGCGACGTCCCATTGTTCGGGATAGGTGCCGGGCGGACAGGACGTTCCGACGATATCGTTCACGGTCTCATGCCGCATGTCCGTGACGACATCATCCACCGTGTCGGCGTCCATGATGTCGGCGCGCTGTTCGTAGATCACCTTGCGCTGATCGTTCATCACGTCATCATATTCGACGACCTGCTTGCGGATGTCGTAGTTGCGCGCCTCGACCTTGCGCTGCGCGGTCTCGATCGCCTTGCTCAGCCATTTGGACGGAGGCAGCGCCTCGCCATCCTCCAGGTTCGACCGGATCATCTTGGCGAACATCGTGTCCGGCCCGAAGATGCGCATCAGGTCGTCATCGAGGCTCAGGTAAAAGCGCGACAGGCCGGGATCACCCTGACGGCCCGAACGGCCCCGCAGCTGATTGTCGATGCGCCGGCTTTCGTGCCGCTCGGTCGCCAGCACGAACAGGCCGCCCGCCGCCAGCACTTCCGCCTTTTCGACGGCGATCTCGGCGCGAATGCGCTCGATCGCGGCGTCACGCTCCACGCCTTCCGGCACATCGCGCAGTTCGTCCTCGATCCGCATTTCCAGGTTGCCGCCAAGCTGGATATCGGTGCCGCGCCCCGCCATGTTGGTGGCGATCGTCACCACGCCCTTGCGCCCCGCCTGCGCGACGATATGCGCCTCGCTTTCATGGAAGCGGGCGTTGAGCACCGCATGCGGCACAGATTCCTGATTGAGAAATTCCGACAGCATTTCGGACTTTTCGATGGATACCGTGCCGACCAGGACCGGCTGACCCTTTTCCGCATGCTCCTTGATCGTCCGCGCTATGCCGCGAAACTTGTCCTCGATATTTTTATAGAAGCTATCCTGTTCGTCTACCCGCTGCACCGGCTTGTTGGTCGGGATGGTGACGACGTTCATCTTGTAGATTTCGAAGAATTCGGTCGCTTCGGTCGACGCGGTGCCGGTCATGCCCGAAATCTTGGGGTACATGCGGAAATAATTCTGGAACGTCACCGATGCGAGCGTCTGGTTCTCCGGCTCGATCTGGACGCCTTCCTTGGCCTCCACCGCCTGATGCAGGCCATCGGACCAGCGGCGGCCGTCCATCATGCGGCCGGTGAATTCATCGATGATGATCACCTTGCCGTCCTTGACGATGTAATCGATGTCGCGGCGGAACATCACGACCGCGCGCAGCGCCTGGTTCACATGATGGACGACCTGCGTATTTTCGAAATCATAAAGGTTGCTGCCCTGAAGCAGCCCCGCATCCTCCAGCAGCCGCTCGATATTTTCGGTGCCGTCCTCGGTCAGAGTGACGGTGCGCTGCTTCTCGTCCTTTTCATAATCCGCATCGACGAGCTGCTTCACGATCGCATCGACCGAAACATAGAGTTCCGACTTGTCGTCGGTCGGCCCGGAAATGATGAGCGGCGTGCGCGCCTCGTCGATCAGGATCGAATCGACCTCATCGACGATCGCGAAATTGAACGGCCGCTGCACCATAGAAGCGCGGTCATATTTCATATTGTCGCGCAGATAGTCGAAGCCAAGCTCGTTATTCGTCGCATAGGTGACGTCGGCGGCATAGGCGGCGCGGCGCTCATCTTCGGAGATATTGGGCACGATAACGCCGGTGGTCAGACCCAGGAAGCGATAGACCTGCCCCATCCATTCGCAGTCGCGCGTCGCCAGATAGTCGTTGACGGTGACGACGTGGACGCCCTTCCCCTCCAGCGCGTTGAGATAGGTGGCGAGCGTCGCGACCAGCGTCTTGCCCTCGCCCGTCCGCATCTCGGCGATTTCGCCCCGGTGCAGCACGATGCCGCCGATCATCTGCACATCATAATGACGCTGGCCGAGCGTGCGCTTCGCCGCCTCCCGCACGGTGGCGAAGGCTTCGGGCAGGATGTCGTCCAGCGTTTCGCCATTGGCGAGCCGGGCACGGAATTTGACGGTCTGTGCCGCCAGATCCTCGTCCGACAGCGGGGCGATGGTCTCTTCGAAAGAGGCGATGCGTTCGACGATCCGGCCCAGCGACTTGACGTAACGCTCGTTGGACGATCCGAAAATGGATTTGGCGAGTGCGCCGAACATGCAAATTCCTGACAAAATGGGGATGCGCGCCCCTTCTGGAGAGCACGCACGGACATGCGCGGCGATTTAGGGACCGCGCCGGCTTTAGTCAATCAGAGCGCAGCCTCGCAACGAGAGCGCCACTCGTGCGAGGCGGTTTTCGCCGAGCGGCACCGTCCTGACGACGAGACGATCCCGCTGCCGGGCCACCTGGCTTGGCAGGGGCATAGGTCTCCGCCAGAAGGCGCGGCGGAAGGGACTTTGACAGTGTATCGTTCATTATCCTGGGCGCCGGCGGGCGGACGCACCATTCCGCTGACCATCCTTCTCGCTCTCGCCCTGACCTTGTGGTTCGGATTGACGGCGATCGCCACCCCGTTCGACCATGACGAAAGCCAGTATATCGCGGGCGCCTATTTCAGCGGTCACATGACGCTGTTCCGCGATTTCCTTTATCTTCAGCCGCCCCTGCACGCCTGGACCTTCGCGCCGCTCGCCTGGGCGTTTCCGTCGCATATGGTCATCGCCATGCGGCTGGCGACCGCTGTCCTCGCATTGAGCGTACTCGCCCTGTTGATGGCGGCACAGCGGATCGCCGGGGTGTCGCGGGACAGCGCAGCGCTCGCCACCCTGCTGATGGCGGCCACCGCCGCGTTCCAGTTTACCGCCAGCGTGGTGCGCAACGACATGCTGCCAACAATGTTTTCGGCCATGGGCATGGCAGCGGCCCTGCTGGCGTTACGCCATTGCCGTCCCGCCTACTGGATCGCTTCAGGCTCCGCCTTTGGCCTTGCCATATCGGCGAAACTCTCGTTCGCGCCGCTGGCGATCGCCGTGGGGCTGTTTGCGCTGACGGCGGGCGGCCGTCGGGGCATGAGGCCCGCCTGCCTGCTGGCGTTGGGCGGATGCGCCGGGCTAATGCCGATGGCGATCGCATGGAGCCTCATGCCCGGTACATTCCTATACGGAGTCGTCACCTTTGCCGCGACCAGCCCCTTCGCCTGGTACGCCGCGAACGGCATGGGCGGCGAATTGAACCTAGCCGAGAAGGTCGCGGACCTGCTCAAATATCTCGCCACCGGCCCGGCGCTGGTCGCCTTGCTGCTGCTCGTCGGCAACTGGTGGGCGACGCGCCATCGCGTCCGTTCGCCGGGACGACGCCTAGCCATCTGGATGGTCGCTGGCGGTCTCGCGGGCGCGGCCATTCCCACGCCGACCCATGTTCAGTATCTTGCGCCTTTGCTGCCACCACTGGCGCTGGCGCTGGGCTATTTTCTCGACGATGCGCGGCAATGGCGCTTTGCCGCGCGGGAGTCGGTCCTAGGATTGCTGGCGCTCGCGGCCATTCCCGGCCTTTATGAATCGAGCCGGGACCTCATGGCGATGGCGCGCAACGGATCGCCGATGCTGGAAACCACAAAGGTCGCGCACTGGGCTGGCGACATGGTGCGCAACGTGCCCGGCGGTCCAGTGGCGACCCTTTCACCGCAGCAGATAATCGACAGTGGCCTTAGCCTCGATCCCCGGCTGGCGGCAGGTCCGTTCGTGTATCGCACGGGCGCATCGTTGACCGAAGCACAGGCTCGCGCGCTCAAGATACTGACGCCCGCCACCCTCCCCGACCTGGATCGCAACCCTCCCGCCGCCATTCTCGTCGGCTATGAAGGGGGCACGCGCAAGATGCCGCTGCGGCCCGATGACGGCCTGATCGCCTATGCCCGCGCCCGCGCCTATCGCATGGTCGCCATACCCGATGGCGTGGGGCGGCTGTATGTTCGGGCCACGCGGCTGGCGAGCGACGCGCCAGTGGCGCGTTGACCGGTGAGCCATTTGCGCTAATCGGCAAAGCATGACTCAGCGCTCCCCCCTCGCCCCCGCCGTCTTCCCCCCTCTTCCGTCCATCGCAGGCGCGACGGCCCGCGTCGCCAGGGCGCGGTACAAGAATTGGGATCGCTGCGACCTGACCTATGTCGAATTTTCGCCCGGCACTACGGTCGCTGGCGTCACGACGCAGAGCAAATGCCCTTCGCCCGAAGTGGAATGGTGCCGCGAGGCGTTACCGCTGGGGTCGGCGCGTGCGCTGGTGGTCAACGCCGGTAATGCGAACGCCTTTACTGGACATCGCGGGCGTGCCGCGGTCGAAGCGATCGCCGCGCGCGTCGCCAATCATCTGTCCTGCCTCCCGTCGGACATATTCATGTCCTCGACCGGGGTGATCGGCGTGCCGCTGCCCATCGACAAGGCGGAGGCCGGGCTGGACGCCGCATTCGCGACCACGGCGTGCGACTGGGAAGCCGCCGCCACGACCATCGGCACTACCGACACCTATGCCAAGGGCGCGCATGTTTCGGCGATGCTGGGGGACACGCGCGTCGAACTGGTCGGCATCATCAAGGGATCGGGCATGATCGCGCCCGACATGGCGACCATGCTGGGCTATATCTTCACCGACGCGGCGATCGAGTCAGCCCTGCTGCAAGCGATGCTGTCTGCCGCCAACAAACGTACATTTTCCTGTATCACCGTCGATAGCGATACCTCGACCAGCGACACCGTGCTGGCCTTCGCCACCGGCAAGGCGGGGAATGTCCCACTGGCGAGTTTCGACGATCCGGGCGCGGATGCATTCCAGGCGGCGTTGTTGGACCTGTGCCGTCAACTCGCCCATCTGGTCGTGCGTGACGGCGAAGGCGCGTCCAAATTCATCGAAATCCAGGTGGAGGGTGCGGACAGCGACGCAAGCGCGCACCGCATCGCGCTGTCGATCGCCAATTCGCCGCTGGTCAAGACAGCCATCGCCGGAGAGGATGCGAATTGGGGCCGCGTCGTCATGGCGGTCGGCAAGGCAGGCGAGCCAGCCGACCGCGACCGGCTGGCGATCCGCTTCGGCGCGACGCAGGTCGCATCGGCGGGCCTCGCGGTCGAAGGCTATGACGAAGCGCCCGTCGCCGCGCATCTCAAAGGGCAGGACATCGTCATCGGCGTCGATCTGGGGCTTGGCGAGGGACGCGCGACGGTGTGGACCTGCGATCTGACGCACGGCTATATTTCCATCAACGCCGACTATCGCAGCTGATGACGCTGGCGCTTCATGCTCCCGTCGCGGCGCTGATGCGGCAAGTCGCGCACGACATCGTCATGCCGCGCTACCAGAATCTCTCCTCGGACGAGATCAGCGAAAAGGCGGCGGACGATTTCGTCACCATCGCCGACAAGGAAAGCGAACTCCGCCTCGCCGAAGGACTGGCCGCGATCCTGCCCGAAGCCCGGATCATCGGCGAGGAAGCCTGCGCCGCCGATCCGGCGATCCTGGAGCGGGCGGGCGAGGGTCTCAACTGGATCATCGATCCAATCGACGGCACCGGCAATTTCGCCGCCGGGCGGCCACCCTTTGGCATCATGATCGCGCTGACGGACGGCGGATCGACGCTGGCGGGGTGGATTCTCGATCCGCTGAGCGGTCGCCTCTGCCACGCGATGCTCGGCGGCGGCAGCCATATCGATGGCGAGCGCATCATCGCGCGGGAAAGCGGCGCCGCCCTGCCCATCGCAGCGCTCGCCGTCTATTTCATGACGCCCGACGAGCGCGCGGACATAGGGCGGCGAGCAGAAGGCGCTTTCGCACTGGTGGATATCCCGCGCTGCGCGGCCGAACAATATCCCCGACTGGCGCTGGGCCAGAACGACATATCCGTGTTCGCCCGCACGCTCCCCTGGGACCACGCGGCGGGCACATTGTTCCTGAACGAAGCCGGCGGCCTATGCCAGCGGCTCGACGGATCGCCCTATCGGGTCGGCGATCTGCGTCGGGGCCTGCTGGGCGCATCATCGCCGCGCATGTGGGACAAGGCGGCGGGCATCCTGTTCGCGGCAAGGTGACCGGAGGATGCAATGATGCTGACGATCTGGGGGCGCCTCAATTCCCATAACGTCAAGAAAGTGGCGTGGTTCGCAAGCGAAATCGGCCTGCCCTATCGGCGTTATGATGTCGGCGGGGCGTTCAGCATGGACGACGCCTATCTGGCGCGCAATCCCAATGCGCTGATCCCGACGATCGAGGATGACGGGCTGGTGCTGTGAGAATCCAATGCGATCCTGCGTTACGCATGCGCCGGTGGCGATGTGGCCCGCCGACCCGGTTGCCCGCGCGCTGGCGGATCGGTGGATGGACTAGCAATTCAGCTTCGCAGACGCGCAGCGTGATCTTTTCGTCAATCTCGTCCGCCGTTCGCCATACGAGCGCGATACTGACGCGATTGCCGCTTCAGTCGGCAAGACGAACAAGGCGATGACGATGCTCGATAGCGCGCTGGCTTGTCAGGCTTGGCTGTCGGGAGACTCGTTCGGCGTCGGCGATGTTCCCATGGGGATCTATGCCCACACCTATTTTTCGCTGGTGGTCGACCGGCCCGACCTGCCGAACGTTCGCGCCTGGTACGACCGCTTGGTCGAACGGCCGGCCTAGGCGAAAACGGTGATGATCCCGCTCACATAGGCCCACCTGTCCCTCTCAGAGAGCGCCTTCGATCCAGCCCTTGAGCGCGCTCTTGGGCGCGGCGCCGACTTTGGTCGCGGCGACCTCGCCATTTTTGAAGAGGATCATCGTCGGAATGCCGCGCACGCCATATTTGCCGGGCGCGTCCGGATTTTCGTCGATGTTGATCTTGGCGATCGTCACCTTGTCGGCCAGTTCGTCGGAGATTTCCTCCAAAGCCGGGCCGATCATCTTGCACGGGCCGCACCATTCCGCCCAGAAATCAACGAGTACCGGCTTGTCGGAATCGATGACGTCGGCCTTGAAGCTCAGGTCGGTAACTGCCTTGGTGCCCATGATGATAATCTCCTTATGTTGACGCTGATCTAGGGTGCGGATGCTTCCGGCTCAATGTCCGGCCGCGACAAAATGTCCTGTGCATCCGAAAAGCCCGGCTTGTGTGCCGCAAGCATATCGTCGGGCAGAATGATGAGCCGGGGCGCGCTGGTGTAAAGCAGCCCCGCCTCGATCCGCCGGCCAGGGAAGATCACGCCCAGCGCCGCGACATAGGCGGCCATCTGGCGCACATGCGCGATCGGGACCTCCTGCGCCGTCAGTGGCGCGACCCGGCCTGTCTTGAAATCGACCAGCTGGACGAGATCGTCACCGATGCACAGGCGATCGACGGTGCCCGCGATGACCGATGGACCGACGACAGCGGCGATCGGCGCTTCGGCCAGCGCGTCCAGCCCAAACAACCCGGCGAATTCGGCCCCTTCGATGACGCGCAGCGCCTGCCTGGCGATGTCGTCCCGTTCAACCGCATCCGTCACGCCCTGCTGCGCGAGCCATCGCCCCGCGCTCTCGACGCGCCGCTCAGGCGGCACATCGGGCAGTCGCTCGAACAGAGCATGGAGCAGCCGGCCGCGCTCGGCCGCCTGACGCATCGCGGGGGTCGGCGGCGGATAGGGCACATCATCCTCGACCTGCGCCGATGGCGCGAGCGGACGCGGCGGGCGCGCCTCGACCGGCGCGGGTTGCCGCAGCCATTGGGGTTCGGCAATGTCGCTTTCGGGTGTTTCCACGCTCTTGTCCGGCGCACGCACCGGCAACGAGTCGCTCCCGAGCCATCGCCGACGCGCGCCCCAGATCGGGTCGGCCTCCCACGCCGCGCCCAGACTCTCCATCGCCGCTTCGACCGCCGCAAACCAGCTTTCGGGCTTCACCTCGCCGCGTGCGCGCGGGCCAAGGGACCCTGCAACCACCAGTTTTTCCTCCGCGCGGGTCAGCGCCACATAAAGCAGCCGCCAATGCTCCTCGCGCTCGCTCGCGGCCGCTGCATCGGCGATTGCACCAAAAGGCCCGGCCTTCTCCGCCTTGCGCGGCGACAGGATCGGCATGTCGTTCCATTCCAGCGACGCCGCCCGGTTGCCCGCGTCGGGATCGAGACAGGCATCGGCCAGGATCACGATCGGCGCCTGAAGCCCCTTGGAACCATGAACGGTCAGCAGCCGCAGCGCATCGCCCTGCGCGGCGGCGTCGCGCACGATATCCACCTCGCCCCGGTCGAACCAGTCGATGAACCGCTGGAGCGAGGGATGATCGTCCATGTCGAATGCGATGGCCGCGTTCAGCAGTTCCTCGATCGGATCGACCGCCTCGGCCCCCAACCGTTCGACCAACCGCCGCCGCCCCTCCATCGGGCCGGACAATAGCTGTTCCAGATAGCGATAGGGCGTTGTCAAATCCGCCTGCCCCAACAGCGCGCGCAGCGGCGCGAGCCGCGCTTCGTTGGCACGCTGGTTGATGTGCCGCCACAGCCCGCCCCGCCGGCCGATCGCATGGGCCATCAGTTCGTCCTGGCTCCAGCCGATCAGCGGCGACACGAGCAGCGCGGCCAGATTGAGATCATCCTCCGGCTGGACCGCGAAGCGCAAAGCCGCCAGCAGGTCGCGCACCGCGAGCGGCGCATTGAGGCGCAGCCGGTCGATCCCCGCAACGGCGACCTTCTCTTCATAGAGTCGCGCCACGATCAGCCGCGCCAGTTCGCTGCGCCTTCGGACCAGAATCATGATGTCGCCGGGGCGCACGGGCCGCCCCTTGCTTTCCAGCATCATGCCCGCGTCGATCCAGTTCTTGATCTGGCGAGCGATATTGGCGGCCAGCGCCCTCTCCTGATCGGCGGCCCAATCCTCCTCGCCTTCGGCATCTTCGGTCAGGCCGGCGGCGACGGGCTTCCACAACAGCACTTCGCCGGGAAAGCGATTGGCGCTGATGTGACGGACATCGCCGCCGCCATAGCCAAGGCGTTGGGGATTGAGACCCGCGATCGTCCGATCGACCACGTCGAGCACCGCCGGCGTCGAACGAAAGCTGCGGTCGAGCGACAGGTCGTGAAAATCATGGCCCGCATTTTCGGCGTGCCGCCGGAACGCGATCTGCGCGGCCTCAAACGCTTGCGGGCTGGTCCCCTGAAAGCCGAAGATGGCCTGCTTGAAATCGCCCACGGTGAAGATCGTGCGGACCTTTTCGCCCTTCGCGCCTTCGCCAGCAAAAAACTCCGCCGCCAGCGCGCCGACGATCTGCCATTGGGCGACATTGGTGTCCTGCGCCTCGTCGACCAATATGTGGTCGACCCGCTGATCGAGCTTGTAGCGAATCCAATCGGCGATGCCGTCCTGCCCTAGCAGCGCGGCGGTGCGGGCGATCAGATCGTCGAAATCGACCGCCCCGGCAAGGTGTTTCGCCTGCGCATAGGCCTGCGCATAGATCCGCCCCGCATGCAGCGCCTTGCCGAGCAACGCCGCATAGTCCGCACGCACGCGCAGATCGATGAGTTCAGCGCAGGCCGAATGCAGCCGCGCCGCCGCTTCGCCATAGCCATCGACCGGCGGAACCCAGCCCTTGGCCGAAATGATTTCGCCATCGGCCTTGGCCCACGCACGATGCAGCTCGGCCAGCCCGGCTCCGCGCCCGGTCGCATCCAGCGCCCGCCAGGCGGCGATCCGGTCGCACCGCTCCAGCGCGCGGCCCGTGTTCCATTCGGCATTCGCGCGCGCGAGCCATTCGAGCGAGCGCATGTCGAACGCATCGTCGGCACAGCGCGCGGCGATATGCGCTTCGATATCGCCGTCCGGCAGGTCCAGCTCGCGCAGCAGCCATGGCCCGATCTCCGACGGCAGCCCGTCCAGCGACTCCGCCCGCCCCGCGCAGCGCATCAGAAACTGCTCGGCCCCGCCCTCGCCCAGCCGCAGGCTCAGCGCCTGAAGCCCCTCCATATAGGCGGCATCGCCCTCCTCATGCGCGCGCACGACGCTGTCGGCCAGCGCCTGCCGGGCCAGCGTCGACTGTTCGCGCTGGTCGAGCGGGCGGAAGCCGGGGGCTAGCCCCGCCTCCAGCGGAAAGGCTGTCAGCAATTGCTGGCAAAAACCATGAATGGTCTGAATGCGCAGCCCGCCGCCGGTCGATTCCAGCACTTCGGCGAACAGGCAGCGCGCCTTCGCCCGCGCCTCAGGCCCGGAATCCTCGCCCAGCGCTTCCAGATCACCGAACAACGCCTTGTCATCCATCTGCACCCAGGCGGCGAGCCGGTCGTGGATGCGATCGGCCATCTCCGCCGCACCCGCCTTGGTGAAGGTCAGGCACAGGATATTTTCGGGCCGCACGCCCTGGAGCAGCAGCCGGAACACACGCGCCGTCAGCACATGGGTCTTGCCGGTGCCCGCCGATGCCGACAGCCAAACATGCGCATCCGGCATGGAAGCCGTGGCCTGTTCGCCTTCGATGCGCTTCAAGGGGTCGGCGATCCTAGCCATCGTCGCGGCCATACCATTCTTCCAGCCGCATCAACTGGTCATAATCGCCATAATTGGCGACCTCCGGATTGACCTGCGCGGTGAAGGCGGCGTCGCCCGTCAGGAAATTGCCGGCGACCTCGACAAACTGGTCGAGCACGAAGGCCGTGAAATCGGCGGTGACGATCTTGTCCCGTTTGCCCAGCGGATCGACCGGGCTTTCGCGATAGCCGAACTGGTCGCCCTTCTTGGCGAGCGACCAATATTCGAATGCGCCGGCGCGCTTTGCTCCCTCCACGCCCGGAAAGCCGCCATCCTGCGCCTCCGCGATCAGGCCAAGCAGGCCGAGTTGCAGCGCGACCCCCCCCCGGACCTGCTTCGCGCTCGGCGGCTTGCCGGTCTTGTAATCGACGATGCCGATCGTGCCATCGGGCATGCGGTCGATCCGGTCGGCCTTGCCGGTCAGGGTCACGTCCGCGATCGTCGTCCGCCCTTCGCGCTCGACCGCCAATATGGCGCGCCCGGCCGCCTGATCCGCCGCAACTTCCGCCGCGATCCAGCGAATCGCCTCGATCAGCCGGGGCTGCCATAGCGCCCGGAGCAGCGGATGCACTTCGGGCCGGTCGAACATCGCGCGCGCCCGCGCTTCCAGCGACGCCGGATCGCCGGTTCCGGCTTCCGCCCATTGTTGCAGGATATCGTGCACCGCCGTGCCGCGCCACGCGGGGCCTGCATCGGCATCGACCGGATCGAGCCGGGCCAGCCGCAGGATTCGCTTCGCATAAAAGGCGTAGGGGTCGGCCTTTAACCGATCGACATCCGTCACCGGGATCAGCCGGGGGCGAACCGAGGCGGGCGGGCTGGGCATCGGCCGCGTGGCGGGCCAATGCGCCGCAGGCCGGTCCAGCGACTTTGCGAGCGCGCCATAATGCGACGCCTGCCGCCATTGCGCGCCCGCCATCGCCTTCAATCGCAACCAGAAACGCGAGGCGACCGCCGGTCCGCCACTGCCGCGCCGCGCACGGGTGATCAGCACTTGCGGCGCGCCCAGCGCACTCGCGAAATCATGCGCGGCAAGGCCGATGCGCGTCTCCAGCCCCGGCAGGCCCAACTCGCGCCGGATGCGGGGCGCGAGCCACGGGTCGGGCGCGGGGAGGCCCGGCCAAGTGCCTTCGTTAAGGCCGCCCAATATCATCAGATCGGCCTGCACAAGCTGCGCTTCGATCAGGCCCAATATGGCGATGCGCGGATGCCCCCCCTGCGGCGGACGCACCGCGACTCCGCTCAGCAGATGATCGAGCAGCGCGGGCAGCGCGCGCAGATCGGCCTGTCGGGGCCCCTCCCCGGCGGCGGTTTCGATCTCCGCGAAAAGATCGGCCGCGGCATGGCCCTGATGGCCTACCCAGATCGCATCGTCAGACAGCGGCCCGGCATGCGCGCGGATCGCCGCGAACTGCGCCGCCAGATCGCCCGCATCGGCGAAGGCCGCCTCCAGCGGCGCGATCAGGCCGCGCGCCCATGGCCACCAGTCGCGCACCCGCTGGCGCAGGTCGCGCTGCCGGTCCTCGCCCTCGCGCGCTTCCAGCAGCATGTCGATGCCGATGAGGCCCGCCTGCGGGCGCGGTCCGCGCAGCATCATGTCGAGCGTACGCACGCCATCCAGCCACTCCAGCCTCCGCTCGCCCCGCATCACCAGCGGATGCTTGATCAGGGTGAGCAGCGCCACCGGCGCGAACCGCTCGGCCGCCGCCTGCGCCATGGCGATCAGCAGCGTGCCGGGCGGCAGGCGCGACAAGGGCTGCCCCGCGCTGTCGTCCGCTTCGATGCCCCAGCGGCGCAGATGCGCCGATACGCGCGTCGCAAGCTGCCGGTCCGGCGTCACCAGCGCGGCGGTTCGCCCCGGAACCTCCATCGCTTCCCGAAGCGCGATGGCGATCGCCTGCGCTTCCTCACCGGCGGTCGCGACCTCCAGCGCCTCCACTCCCGCGAGCGAGCGGTCTGCGGTCCTGAGCGCGCCCCACCGGGTCGTCAGGCGCGGCGACAGCATCGCGTTCGAGATATTGCGCCCCCGCACCGCGCGCGCATCATGCTCGCTGCCCCAGCGCCACAGCGCCACATCGTCGCGGGTCGCGCTCATCCGGTCGAGCAGGCGTTTGAGCGCATATTGGGGATGGGTTTCATGGCCCGGCGGCACACGACCCGTCACCGGGTCGGCGTCGAACGGGCCGATGCTGTCCCACGCATCCTGGTCCATATGCTGGTCGAGGCCCGCGAACACGACCTGACCGTTTGGCATCTGGGCGATAGCCCGCAAAAGTCCGGCGACCGCTGGCGCTGTGATCGATATGGCCGCCGCCACGACGAAACCGCGCGGCGGCTGCACGGCCCAGCGCGCGGCAAGGCGATCGAACAGCCGGTTGCGCCGGTCAGCGAGGTCGATCATGCCGATCCGCTGCAACTGCGCCGGCCAGCGCGCGATCAATATGTCGAACAGGGCAAGCGACGACTGCCAATGTTGCGACAGGTCGCCGTCCAGCTCCAGCCCACCCAGCGCGTTCGCCGCTATTCGCTCGACCTGCATCTGGTCCAGCACCGCGCCCAGCGCCTGCCCCAGCTTGATCGCCTGTCCCGCATCCATGGCCTGCCCCGTCGCGGTGCCGGCTTCCTGCACCATGCGGGCGAGAATCATCTGTCGTCGCATGAGCGGAATGGCGGGCGGAACCGCCTCGCCCTCGCCCAGCGGATCAAGCGCGCCGCCGACCTGCTCACCCAGATCGGGGTCGCCGATCGTGACGAGGCGGGGCAGCAGCAGCCCGCCTTCCGACCGTCGCACGAAAGCATCGCTCACCGCGCGAACGGCGCGATTGCTCGGCAGCAGGATCAGGCCCTGCGCCAGCCGCATCGGATTGCCGCCGTGCCGCGCGAGGATGCCGGCGACGAGCGAATCGGCAAAGGCGCGATGCGCCGGGATGTTGAACAGCGCGGGGCGCGTCCGATCACCCATAAGCGAGCATCGACTCCACCACCGGGATGGCCTGCGGCGTGCCGACATCGAACCACAGGCCCTGATGCGACACGCCATAAAGACGCCCCGCCTCGATCGCGCGGTTCCAGAAGACGTTGGTGGAAAAGCTGGCGGCTGGCGGGTCTACCAGCAGGCGCGGCGAGAAAATCTGAACCCCGGTAAACACAAAGGGCGCGACATGCGCCTGCTTGCGCCGGCTCAGGCGTCCATTGGCGTCCATATGGAAATCGCCGGGACCGCTATGGCAGTTGGCGCGCGCCAGCGGGACCAGCAGCAGCAACGCGTCCATGCGCGCCCGGTCCCATATGCCCTGCATCATCGCCAATGTCTCGACCGGCCCGTCGATCCACAGATTGTCACTGTTCGCGCACAGGAATGGGGCATCCCCCAACAGCGGCGCGGCATGGACGAGGCCGCCGCCCGTCTCCAGCAGCTTGGCCCGCTCGTCGGAAATGACAAATTCCATACCGCCCTTGCGGGTGCGCAGATGGGCCTCGACCGTATCGGCGAGATAATGGACGTTGACCACGACCTTGCGGATGCCGCCCGCTTCCAGCCGGTCCAGCGCATGATCCATCAGCGGCTTGCCCGCGACCTTGACCAGCGGCTTGGGGCGCGTCGCCGTGAGCGGACGCATGCGCTTGCCCAGCCCCGCCGCCATCAGCATCGCCGTTTCGATCATGCGGGCGCGAAGCCTTCCAGCGCATCATGCCGCCGGCTCACGGGGATATTCGCCGCGAACCAGTCCGCCACGGGGCCAAGCGCCGGATGCGCCAGATCACGCTCCAACAGATCCCACATGCGCGGCAGGAACGACAGATAGCGTGACTTGCCGTCGCGCTTCCAAAGGCGGATAAAGATGCCGATGATCTTGGCGTTCCGCTGCGCGCCGAGAATCGCATAGGCCGCCTCGAAATCGTCCGAAGGCCGGGCCAGGGCGCGATAATGGGCCAGCATCGCCGCTTCCAGTTCGGGCGAAACGTCGCGGCGCGCGTCCTGCAACAGCGATACGAGATCATAGGCCGGATGCCCGGCCAGCGCGTCCTGAAAATCAAGCAAGCCAAGGCCGCGCGCCTCCGGCCGGTCGATCAACATGATATTTTCGGCGTGATAGTCGCGCAATACGGTCACAGGCGAAACCGCTGACCGCTCCACCAGCGGCAGAACAGCGTCCCATGCCGCGATGTAGGCGGCCTCATCGACCGGCAGCCCGGCGGCCGGGCAAAACCATTCCGTCAGCAGCCCCGCCTCGCGCTGATAGACCGCGCGGTCATAGGCGGGCAAATCGGCGGCGGGGCGGGCATGAAGATCGGCCAGAAGTTCGACGGCACGACGATAGACCGCCTCCTCTTCCTGCGGCTGCGCCTCGACATACTCCTTCAGCCGCTCGTCCCCGAAATCCTCGATCAGCACCAGCCCTTCATCCAGGTCGGTCGCCAATATCTCCGGCGCGGCAAAGCCCTGTCCGGTCAGATGGCGCGCGATCGCGATAAACGGGCGTGGGTCCTCATGCGGCGGGGGCGCATCCATCAGCACCGCCCGGCGCGCGCCGTCGACCACACGGAAATAACGGCGAAAGGACGCGTCGCCCGCCAGCGGCACGATCGCGGCGTGGCCCCAGCCCGCCTTTTCGACGAAGGCGGCGGCGGTGGCGGGCGGGATCATATCTGCGACCATCTGTCCCTCCAACCGTCCGGTACGCCTGCTGTCAAGCGTCGAGCGCCATCCGCCCCGATCTCGATGGCAAGGCGCAACGCATGCGCCCAAAGCCGCTCGCCGAGCCGGTCGGGCCATTCCACGACCAGCACACTGTCGAGCAGATAGTCGTCGAGCGCCAGTTCCTCCGCCTCTCGCGGGTCATCAAGCCGATAGAGGTCGACATGAGCGACCGGCAACCGCACCTCCGGAATATCGTAGGGCTGGACGAGAGCGAAGCTCGGACTCGGCGCCTCCCCCGCAAGGCCAAGTCCGGCCAGCAGACCCCGCGCCAGCGTCGTCTTGCCAGCGCCCAGCCCGCCCTCCAGCGCGATCACATCGCCGATCCGTACATGGACGGCCAGCCGCGCGCCCAGCGCCAGCATCGCGTCGGGACCGGCGATATGCAGGATATGCTCAGCCACGCGGCAATTCGATCACCGCCATCGTGCCCTCGCCCGGTTCCGACACAAGTTGCAGACTGCCGCCATGCGCTTCCGCCAGCTGGCGGGCGAGCGGCAGGCCGATCGCCGTCCGGTCGCCTTTGCGCGCCTGCGCCGAACGCGCCCGCGAATCGAAGATCGCGGCGCGCTGAGCCGGATCGATACCCGGCCCATTGTCGGACACGACCAGCCGCGCACTCTCCGCCCCGCCATCGCCATGCAGCAGCACCCGGCCGCCCTGCCCGCAATAGCGCACCGCATTTTCGAGCAAATGGTCGAGCGCCTGCCCGATCCGGCGCGCATCGCCCTGAACCATGCCCAGCGAATCCTGCAACGTAACCGCAAGGTCGATCTGCTTCGCTGCGGCGTCCGCCTTGATCCGCGCCGCGCTCTCACGCGCCAGCGCGGAAAGGTCGACCGGCGCACGCTCGATCGGCAGCGTCCCCGCCTCGCCCTGCGTCAGGTCCAGCACATTGTCGATCAGCATCGACAGGCGATTGGTGCTCTGGAGGATGCCCTGAACATAGTCGTTCGCGGCCTCGCTCAATTCGCCCGCATAGCCCGCGCTCATCATTTCGGCGAAACCCGCGATCGTCGTCAGCGGCGTGCGCAGCTCATAGCTCATATTGGTCACGAACGCGGTCTTGACCTGATCCGCCTGCTCCAGCGCTTCGTTCCGGTCGCGCAACATCTGTTCGGCGCGGCGGCTGTCGGTGATGTCGAGCATCGTGAACAGCGCATTGCCATCGGGCAGCGGGATCGCGGCAAATTCGAAAATGCGGCCATCCGCGAACCCGACCTGCCCGGTGCGTTGCTTGCGCTCGATGGTCGCGGCGCGCACCAGTTCGCGCACCAGATTGGATTGCTGCGGTTTAGCGAGGCTGTCCTGCACCGCCCGCATCAATTCGTCGATGCGCGGATGCGTCGCGAGCATCTCCTCCTTCGCGCCCCAGATGATCCGAAACCGGCTGTTCCACATTTGCAGGCGGCCGTCGGCGGCGAACACGCCGATCGCCTCGAACAGATTGTCGAAGGTGGCGGTGCGGACCCGCAACAGCGTGTCGCGCGCGCTCGAAAGCTGTACCTGCTCGGTGCGGTTTTCGAAGATCAGCAGCAGCCCGCCGTCCGGCAACGGCTGGGCATAGACGCGCAAATGGGTGCCGTCGGCCAGCAGCCAGTTTTCCTCGCGCGCATCGGGCGACAGGAACCAGTCGCGCCGCTCCGCCCGCCAGGCGGGAAAGTCGCGATGTTCAGGCAAGCGGCGCGCCTCACGCATGCGGTCGAGCACCCGCTCGAACAGCGGCGAATCCGCGAGATGTTCGGGGTCGAGCGCGAACAGGCTGGAAAAAGGCTGGTTCCAGAAGCGCAGCGCCCGATCGGGACCGAAACGCGCGACGCCCGCCGACAGCCGGTCGAGCAGGTCGCGTTGCGCCATTTCGAGCCGCCGATATTCCTGCCGCGCCTGCTCCAGTTCATGCTGGTCGATGGCAAAGCCCGCGACGCCCGCGTCCCCCAGCGGCACGTCCACGACCCGCATGGTGCGCCGTTCGCCACCGATCGTCGCGGGCACCAGCCTTTCCACCGGCAGGTCCCCTTCCAGCGCCTGCGCGGCGGACGTTTCCGGTCCCTGCCCGCTGACGGCTTCCACCAGTTCGGTGCCATGGGCGATCACATCGGCGGCACTGGGCGCGTCGACCGCCCGCACATAGGCGCTGTTGACGAGCTGCAAGCGCAGATCGGCCGAACGGTGCCACATTGGGAAGGGCGCTGCCTCGACCAGCCCCGCCAGCGCTTCGAGCGCATCGCGATAACGGCCCGCATCGGCCTTGAGCGCCTGAATTTCGGCCTGGCTTTCGGTGGCGTCGAAAATCCACAGCACCACGCCGCCACTGTCCGCAAGGCCGGGACCAGCGGGCGCGCCACGCACCAGTAGCAGGCGGGATGATCCGGCGCCCCGCACAGGCAACGAAAAGCTCTTGCCCGCCTTCTGCGCGGCCGCGATCTCTTGCCCCAACGCAGCGGCGTCTTCCGGCTCAAGGCCGCTGTCGTCCGCAGTCAATTCCGACAGGAAAGAAGGCGGGCGATCCTTGCCAAGCCAGCGCGCAAGCCGGTCCGCCGCCTCCAGTCGCCCATCGGCATGAATGATGATGGGCGCGGCGGGCGCGGAATTCAGCAGCAACGACAGCCGGTCGAGCTTGCCCTGCGCCTGCATACCCTGGCGCCGCATCTTCTGCCCCGTCGCGAGCGCCCAGATGGCGACGCCCAGCCAGCCGGCGAGAATCACGCCCAGCACAACGGCCGCGATCGGTGACATCACGCCGTCATCCTCGCCAAACCGGCAGTTTCGCCCCTGTATCGACCTGTCATGCCCCGGAACTAACGCAACTGTGGGTCAGCGTGAAGCGCCGCGATGCGCCCATGCGCATTTTCAGTCCGGACAACGCCCGGATCCGGAAGCGGGGGAGCGGACAGTCCGCTCCCCCGCTTGGTGTTTAGTAGCGGTAATGATCGGGCTTGAACGGCCCATCGACCGACACGCCGATATAATCCGCCTGCTTCTTGCTTAGCTTGGTCAGCTTCACACCCAGCTTTTCGAGATGCAGTTCGGCGACCTTTTCGTCCAGATGCTTGGGCAGGACGTAGACGTCGTTCTTATATTTGTCGCCGCCGGTCCACAGTTCGATCTGCGCCAGCACCTGATTGGTGAAGGAGGAGGACATGACGAAGCTCGGATGGCCGGTTGCGTTGCCAAGGTTCACCAGACGGCCCTTCGACAGAACGATGATCTTCTTACCATCGGGGAATTCAACCTCGTCGACCTGCGGCTTGATCTCGGTCCACTTCATGTTGGACAGGCCGGCAATCTCGATCTCGCTGTCGAAATGGCCGATGTTCGATACGATCGCCATATTCTTCATGGCGCGCATATGATCGACGGTCAGCACGGCTTCATTGCCGGTCGCGGTGACGAAGATGTCAGCGCGGGTAGCCGCTTCTTCCATGGTCACGACCTCATAGCCTTCCATCGCCGCCTGCAACGCGCAGATCGGATCGATTTCCGTCACCAGCACGCGCGCACCGCCGTTGCGCAGCGATGCGGCAGACCCCTTGCCGACATCGCCAAAGCCCGCGACGCAGGCGACCTTGCCGGCCAGCATGACGTCGGTGGCACGGCGGATCGCGTCGACCAGCGATTCCTTGCAGCCATAAAGATTGTCGAACTTTGACTTGGTGACACTGTCGTTCACGTTGATCGCCGGGAAAGGCAGTTTGCCCTTCTTGCTCAGCTCATACAGGCGATGGACGCCGGTGGTCGTCTCTTCCGATACGCCCTTGATGGTGGCGACGGTCTTGGTCAGATATCCCGGACGCTCGGCCAGAAAGCGCTTGAGCGTCGCGACGAAGATTTCCTCTTCCTCGTTGCCGGGCGTGAACAGTTCCTCGCCCGCTTCGACCCGCGCGCCCCACAAAGCGAACATGGTGGCGTCGCCACCATCGTCCAGGATCATGTTGCAGGTTTCATCCTGCCCCCAGTCGAAGATGCGGATCACATAATCCCAATATTCTTCGAGCGTCTCGCCCTTGATCGCGAACACCGGCACGCCTGACGCGGCGATAGCGGCGGCGGCATGGTCCTGTGTCGAATAGATGTTGCAGGTCGCCCAACGCACCTGCGCGCCCAGCGCGGTCAGCGTCTCGATCAGCACGGCGGTCTGGATCGTCATGTGCAGCGATCCGGTGATGCGCGCGCCCTTGAGCGGCTGCGATGCGCCGAATTCCTTGCGCAGCGCCATCAGGCCCGGCATTTCGGTTTCGGCAATATCCATTTCCTTGCGGCCGAACGCGGCAAGGGCGATGTCGGCGATCACATAATCTTTTTCGAGCGCTGCGGTGGCCACGAGCGTGTCTCCATTCCATTAAGATTTGCATGGACCGCGCGCATGACGGCGGCGGCGATGCTTGGCCTTTACCAATCACCGGCGCTCAAGGCAACTCAATATAAAGTTTTCTTTATGTACGGTTGGGGCTGACTCTTGGTCAGGCTGAACCCAGCCCGCCCACAAGATGCGCCGGATCGATGCCCGACGCGGCATAGGCTGCGGCCCATCGGCCCGACGCCCTGCCATCGAACAGCAGATTCGCGTCGCCATCGGCCAGGAACCAGCTATCGCCGGCCATCTCCTGCTCCAGTTGCCCCGCGCCCCAGCCCGCATAGCCCAATGCCACCTGATAGCGGCGCGGGCCGCGTCCTTCCGCGATCGCCTTGAGGATATCGAGCGAGCCGGACAGCGCCCATTTGTCACCGACCTGCATCACGTCCTGCCCGCCCCAGTCGAGCGAATGCAGCACGAAGCCGCGACGCGGCTCCATCGGGCCGCCGCGAAGCACGGGCCGGTCGACCAGATCGGGGGCGACAATGTCGAAACTTTCCAGCAGTTCGCGCAGGCCCAGCCCCTCAATCTCCTGCCCGATCGCGATCCCCAGCGCGCCGTCCTCGTCATGCGAGCAAAGCGCGATCGCCGAATGATCGAACCGCGCATCCCGCATGCCGGGAAGCGCCAGCAGGAAATGACCGGAATAGAAGCGAGGCTGTTCCATCCCGCGAATATAGCCTCGCAATGGCCGATGCCAAGGACCAGCCGCCGCCGCAATCGCGCGCCACGCCTTGACAGCGGCACCCCAAGCCACGACCTCCGGGCCACTTGGTATTCAGGAGACACAGATGACCATAGCCAAAGGCGATCGCCTTCCCGTCACGACATTCATGACGATGACCGACAATGGGCCGGAGCCGGTCGCTTCGGACGATTATTTCGCCGGTCGCACGGTCGCGCTTTTTTCGGTTCCCGGCGCCTTCACGCCCACCTGTTCGGCCCGGCACCTGCCCGGATTCGTGGAAAAGGCGCAGGCGCTCAAGGAACGCGGCGTGGACGAAATCGCCTGCACCGCGGTCAACGATGTGTTCGTGATGGGGGCATGGGGCCAGTCGGCTAACGCGGACGGCGCGGTCACGATGCTGGCCGATGGTAATGGCGATTTTGTCGATGCGCTGGGCCTGACCATGGATGGCAGCAAGTTCGGCATGGGCAACAGGGGCCAGCGCTTTTCGATGATCGTCCGGGACGGCGTGGTCGAACAGCTTAATGTCGAAGCGCCCGGCGACTACAAGATTTCCTCCGCCGACCATATGCTGGAGCAACTGTAACCACAGCCGCCTTCCTTCCGTCATCACTCTGCGATAGCAAGGAGCGATGACGGAAAGCATCGGCAGCGGCATCGTCGCGCAACTCGACCGGATCTATCGGACGTCCATAGAAAATCTGCGCGACGCGATGCGCGCCTACGCCCGCGACGGCAGCGTGCCCGGTGCGGAGGCGGCGCGCGACCGGCTGTTCTGCTATCCCGAACTGCGCATCCTGCATCATGGCGATAATGACGCACCGCCGCCGGGGCGATCGTTCGCCCGCCTGTCCCGTCCGGGCCGCTATGTCACGACGATCACGCGCCCGGCGATGTTCGCCACCTATCTTGCCGAACAGATCGACCTGCTGGTGCGCGATTATGGCGTGGAGGTCGAAGTCGATCTGAGCAACCAGCCGATCCCGTTTCCTTATGTGCTGGACGGGCTGGACATGAGCGCGCTTGACGGCATCCCGCCCACCGAACTGGCGCGCCATTTTCCCGCGACCGAACTGGCGGAGATCGGCGACGAGATCGCAGACGGCCTGTTCACACCCGATGCGGACGGAGATCGGCCGTTGGCATTATTCGACGGATTACGCACAGATTTTTCGCTGGCGCGGCTCAAACATTATACCGGCACGCCCCCCGAACATGCCCAACATTATATCCTGTTCACCAACTATCACCGCTATGTCGATGAGTTCGTTGACTGGGCTTGCGGCGAATTGAAGCGCGAGGGCAGCCGCTTCACCGCGCTGTCAGGAGCCGGCGGAGTCTATGTGACGCCGGAGACCGCCGACCCGGCGCGCATGATCGCCGACAGCGCCTGGCGCAAGCATCAGATGCCCGCCTATCATCTGATCGCCCCCGACCGCAGCGGCATCACGCTCGTCAATATCGGCGTTGGCCCCTCCAACGCCAAGACGATCTGCGATCATCTGGCGGTGATCCGTCCCGAAGCCTGGTTGATGATCGGCCATTGCGGCGGCCTTCGCCCCAGCCAGCGGATCGGCGACTATGTGCTCGCCCACGCCTATCTGCGCGACGATCATGTGCTCGACGCGATGCTGCCACCGGAAATTCCCGTGCCCGCCATCGCGGAGGTTCAGGTGGCGATGGCGAGTGCCGCCGAAACCGTGCTGGGCGGCGGCGACCCTGAAGATTTCAAGCGGCGGCTCCGCACCGGCACGATCGTCACCACCGACGATCGCAACTGGGAATTGCGCTATTCCAGTTCCGCCCTGCGCTTCAGCCTGTCGCGCGCCGTTGGCATCGACATGGAGTCGGCGACGATCGCGGCGCAGGGGTATCGCTTCCGCGTCCCCTATGGCACTTTGCTCTGCGTGTCGGACAAGCCGATCCACGGCGAACTGAAATTGCCGGGCCAGGCGAACCGCTTTTATGAGGAGGCGATCGCGGGGCATCTGCGCGTCGGCCTGATGACCTGCGAGTTGCTGCGGCAACAGGGCGCGAAGCTGCACAGTCGCAAGCTGCGCGCCTTCAACGAACCACCGTTCCGGTAAGGGCGCTCAGGTGGTGAGGAAGTCCACCATCGCCTGCCCAAGTTCCTTCTTGGTGACGGCCGCCATGTGGTTGCCCGGTATTTCGTAGTAGCGGCCATGGGGCAGGATGCCGGCGAGTTCGACCGCGCTGCCATTGTCGCGATCGTCCGCGCCGCAGATGACCGCGACCGGCTGTGACAGCGTCTGGATGATCTCCATCGGCGTATCGCAGAAGGTGTCGAGAATGTTCAGCATCGCCACCGGATCGCCCTTGGTCGTCTTCAGAAACGCCTCGGTCATCCATTCAGATGTGCCGCGATCGAACGTGCCCATATTGTTCAGCACTCGCTGATAATAGCCCACATTGCTCTGCGTCACGGTCAGCCCGTCCAGCCCCATGCCCGACAGGATGACCTTACCGGGACTGGCCCCTCGCGCCAGCATCCGCATCGTCGTGCGCGCCCCCAGAGAATAGCCACCCAGATCATAGTCGGTCAGACCCATCTGTTCGATCAGTGCCAGCCCGTCGTCGGTCAGGGCATCTTGCGGATACGCTGCAGCGTCATGTGGCTTGCTGCTTTCGCCATGCCCCCGCAGATCGGGCATGATGAGGCGAAAGCCCGCAGTCACCAGTTTTTCAGCATGTCCGTAGCGAACCCAATTGGTGAAGGCGTTCGAAAAATAGCCGTGGATGAGGACCAGATCGCGCCCCTCTCCCATGATGTGCACCGCGATCGGCAGGCCGCCCAGCCCCTCAATCTCTCGCTTTTCGATCTGCGCTTCGGTCATGACGTCGCTCCCCTGGCTGGCGGAACAAGCCGATATGGCCTCGCCGCCCGCTTGTCGAGGTCGTGCCGCGCGATGGCACGCAGCACCCTGTCCGGCCGCCGACAAAGGGCTGGCCATTTATAACTATGCTCACTATAAGTAGCATCATGAACAATAATCTCGGCTTTCACATTGCCGATGCGGCAAGGCTGATGCGCAAACGCTTCGATGCGGCGGCGCGGCGGTTCAACGTCACCGGCGCACAATGGCGCGTATTGATGGCTACGGATCTCCACCCCGGCATCAATCAGGGCCAGCTTGCCGAACGGCTGGATGTAGAGCCGATCACGACATGTCGCATGGTCGACCGACTCGTTCAGGCTGGGCTGATGGAACGCCGCCCCAATCCCGCGGATCGCCGGGCGTGGAATCTCCATGTCACCGATGACGCACAGCCCTTGATCGGAACGGTGCGCGATATCGGCGCGGATGTCGTGGGTCAGGCGCTGGCCGGTTTCAGCCAGGAAGAAAAAGACCTGCTTTGCAGCATGCTGGAACGGGTGCGCACCAATCTGCTCGACGACCAGGCGTTCAGCAGCGCGACGGCCCGGCATGGCTGAGGCCGATCGCCCCGTTCAAAGCGGCATCGCCCCATCGGAACGGATTGCGACCATCGATGTCCCGATGCGTGGGCGCAAGCGCGCGCTGATGTTTTCCGTCCCCCTCCTCATCGCGGTGACAGGCGGCTGGATATGGTGGACCAGCGGCCGCTCGGTTTCGACTGACAACGCCTATGTAAAACAGGATATCGTGTCGGTGGGCAGCGATGTGGCCGGCCGGATCGTCGCGGTGCAGGTGCGCGAAAATCAGATGGTCAAGGCCGGCGACCTGCTGTTCCGTATCGACCCGGAACCGTATCGCGTGGCGCTCGCCGAAGCGGACGCCGCGCTCGCGGGCGCGCAGGTTCGCGTCGATCAATTGCGAACCGACTATGAAAGCACCGGCGCGGACATCGACAGCGCGCGCAGCAACCTGACGCTCGCCCAACAGGATTTCAGTCGCCAGAATGAATTGATGGCAAAAGGATTCACGACCAGGGCGCGGGTCCAGCAGGCCCAGAATGTCCTGGAAGTGGCGCGGGCGGAGGTGCGCAACAAAATCGCCAATGCCGCCAAGGCCCGCGCCGCGCTCGCGACCGGGGCGCAGGTGCCCGGCGTCAATCCGGCCACCGCGGCGGCGCAGGCTACCCGCGCGCGCGCCGCGCTCAACCTCGCCCGGACGCAGGTGCGCGCGCCGGCATCGGGACGGATCAGCCAGTCCAGCCGGCTTCAGGTCGGCCAGATGATGGTCGTCGGCATGCCAGTCCTCAGCATCGTCACGAACGAGCGTGGCTGGGTCGAGGCGAATTTCAAGGAATCGCAGCTCGACCATATGGCCATCGGGCAGCGGGCAAAAATCGAACTGGACGCTTATCCCGGCTTAACGTTGCGCGGCCATGTCGATAGCATCGGCGCGGGCACCGGATCGCAATTCTCGCTGCTCCCGGCCCAGAACGCCAATGGCAACTGGGTCAAGGTGACGCAGCGCGTCCCGGTGCGGATCGCGATCGACAGCACAGCGCCGCGCCCCCTCATCGCGGGTCTGAGCGCCGACATTAGCGTGGATATCGCGTCGCGTGGCCAGCCTTAGCGCGAGCGGCGCGTCAGGGATCGCGCCTGCGGATCGTCCCGTGCTCGAAACCGCCAGCCGAACGCTGGTGATGATCGGCCTGATGGCCGGGACGACGATGCAGATCCTCGACACGACGATCGCGAACGTCGCACTGCCCCACATGCAGGCGTCATTGGGTGCTAGCCAGGACAGCATCAGTTGGGTCCTCACCAGCTATATCGTCGCTTTGGCGATCGCCACTCCCCTGACGGGCTGGCTGGCCGACCGGATCGGCGCGCGCCGACTGATGATCTGTGCCATCGCATCCTTCATGGCCGCGTCCATGCTGTGCGGCATCGCGGCCAATCTGACGCAGATGGTGCTGTTCCGGCTGATCCAGGGCATCGCCGGGGCCTTTATCGGGCCGCTGTCACAAGCATTCCTGCTCGATATCCACAAGCCATCCTATCATATGCGCGCGCTGTCGATCTTCAGCGTAGTCGTGATGGTGGGGCCGGTCATCGGTCCCGTGATGGGCGGGATATTGACCGAAAGTCTGGACTGGCGATGGGTGTTCTACATCAATGTGCCGATCGGCATCCTCTGCCTCGCGCTTCTCATCCCCCTGTTACCCGCCAAGCCGAAGGGCCGGCGCATGTTCGACGGGCTGGGATTCGCGATGCTGGCCGTCGCGATCGGCGCATTCCAGCTTGCGCTGGACCGGGGCGAACATAAGGAATGGCTGCAATCTGCGGAGATTTTGTGTGAATTCGGGATCGCGCTGGCGGCATTCTGGATGTTCGCAGTGCATTCGGCGACCAACAGAAATGCGTTGTTCGATCCCCGGCTGCTGGGCGATCGCAATCTGGTGACGGGATCGCTGTTCATGGGCATGATCGGCGTTGTGATGATGTCGAGCCTCGCGCTGCTGCCGTCCATGCTTCAGTCGCTCTATGGCTATGATGTGATCGATACCGGCCTCATCCTTATGTCGCGCGGCCTGGGATCGGTCGCCGTCATGAGCGTCACCGGCTGGCTCATGCGCCGTTTTGGCCCCCGCGCGCTGGTGCTGGTCGGCCTCATGCTGACATCCTTCTCGCTATGGCAGATGACGCGATGGTCGCTGGAGATGGAAACGACGCCAATCATCGTCAGCGGCTTCATTCAGGGGGTCGGTATCGGCGTTGTGCTACTGCCCCTCAACGTCATGAGCTTCTCCACCCTGCCGCAATATCTGCGCACGGACGGAGCGGCGATATTCAGCCTCATGCGCAATATCGGGGCATCGGTCGGCATCGCGATCGCGACGTCGCAACTCGCGCGCAACATGCAGGTCAGCCATGCCGATCTCGCCCAGCAATTGACCGCCGCCCGCCTGCCACTCGATCCGTCGCTGCTCCAGATGCTGGGGGATACCGGCGCGGGCGCGCTCGCCATGTTGAACGGCGAGGTCAGCCGGCAGGCGGCGATGATCGCCTATATCGACGATTTCCAGTTGATGATGATCGCGTGCCTGGTGACTTTGCCGCTCATCCTGCTGCTCAAGTCGCCCAAGATCGTGCAGCGCGCCGATCTCGTTCATCTGTCCGAATAGAAAAAGGGCGCACCTCCAATCTGGAGGGCGCCCCTTTCCATAACTCCAGTAGAAGAGCGATCAGCCCTTCTTCAGATGACGGCGGCCCAGCAGCTCCGCGATCTGCACCGCGTTCAACGCCGCGCCCTTGCGCAGATTGTCGCTCACGCACCACAGCGAAAGCCCGCTGTCGACCGTCGGGTCCTCGCGCACGCGGCTGATGAAGGTCGCGAAGTCGCCGACGCATTCGATCGGCGTGATATAGCCGCCGTCCTCGCGCTTATCGACCAGCATGATGCCGGGCGCCTCGCGCAAAATATCCTGCGCCTCCTTCGCCGAGATTTCCTTCTCGAACTCGATGTTGATCGCCTCGCTATGGCCGACGAACACCGGCACGCGCACGCAGGTCGCGGTCAGCTTGATCTTGGGATCGAGAATCTTCTTGGTCTCGGCCACCATCTTCCATTCTTCCTTGGTCGAACCATCGTCCAGGAAAACGTCGATATGCGGGATCACGTTGAAGGCGATCTGCTTGGTGAACTTCTTCGCTTCCGCCGGATCGCCGACGAAGATATTGCGCGACTGTTCGAACAGTTCGTCCATGCCAGCCTTGCCCGCGCCGGACACCGACTGATAGGTGGCGACGACGACGCGCTTGATGATCGCGGCGTCATGCAGCGGCTTGAGCGCCACGACCATCTGCGCGGTCGAGCAGTTCGGATTGGCGATGATGTTCTTCTTCGTATAGCCGTCGATCGCGTCCGGATTCACTTCCGGCACGATCAGCGGCACGTCCGGGTCCATCCGGTAGAGCGAGCTGTTGTCGATTACGATGCAGCCCGCCGCCGCCGCCTTGGGCGCATATTCGGCCGTCGGGCCGGAACCGGCTGCGAACAGCGCGATATCCCATCCGGTGAAATCGAAATGTTCGATATTCTTGCACTTGAGCGTCTTGCCGGTCTCGCCAAATTCGACGTCCAGGCCGGTCGAGCGCGACGAGGCAACCGCCGCAATCTCGTCAATGGGGAACTCGCGCTCGGCGAGAATGGTCAGCATTTCGCGGCCCACATTGCCCGTGGCTCCGACGACGACGACCCTGTAACCCATGACTAAAGACTCCACTCCGTGCATAATTGCGGAGCAGGCCCCATAGCGTTACTGCCGATTTTGTCCAGCGGGCGATTTTGTTCAGCCGGAGGGAGCGCTCGAACCAAGACCATGATTGCGAGGCTCATTGCACTGGTTTACGAGCCACTTTCTGCCCTTGCCAGAACGGACCTTCATGCTTCCCACGACGCTGCCGCCACTTCCCGATCGCTGGTTCCATTCCTTCGAATTTCCCGATGGAGAGCGGGTAACAGGCGTGAAGCCGCTTGAAGCCTTGCAGGATGAGGCGCAACAGATATTCCCCGAACGGCTGGACGGCAAACGCGTACTGGACATCGGAGCCTGGGATGGCTTCTTCTCGTTCGAGGCGGAACGGCGCGGCGCGGCGGATGTGCTGGCGACCGATCATTTCTGCTGGTCGGGCCAGGGCTGGGGCGACAAGCGTGGTTTCGACCATGCCCATGCGCGCTTCGGTTCGGCCGTCCGCTCGATCGACCTCGACATTCCCGACCATCGGGCAAGCGAGCTAGGCAGCTTCGACATGGTGCTGCTGCTCGGCGTTCTTTATCATGTGACCGACCCCTATAATATCCTGCAATCGGCGGCCGCCCTTTGTACCGACCATCTCGTGATCGAAACCGTTACCGCCCTGCGGCATGAACCCGCGCCAGCCATGCGGCTGTTCACCGAACTCGAACTGGACGGCGACCCCACCAATTTCTGGGCGCCCAACATTCTGGCGCTGCGCGAAATGTGCCGCCGTTTCGGCTTCACCCGATTTTCCGTCACGCCCGCTGCGCTGGATAATCGAGGCTGGCGGCGTTGGGCTATGCCCTTCCGCGATAAGAATCGCCGCTGGCGCGCGGTGTTTCACGCCTGGCGTTAGAATGTGACGGTCGGCCCACGCCGGTTCGTCAGCATCCCGTGCAAAAGCATCGGACCTATGCGCCCACGCTCAACCGGACGATGAAATAAAGGATCGAAGGCGCCATCAGGCAGCCCAGCCCTGTATGAAATGTCGCGGTCAGCGCGCCATAGGGCACCAGCCGCCGGTCGGTCGCCGCCAGCCCGGCGGAAACACCGCTCACCGTTCCCATCATGCCGCCGAATATCATCGCCGTGCGCGGGCTGTTCAGCCGGATGAGCGGCGCGATCATCGGGGTCAGGATCATGACGAGGATCGCCTTGACCACCCCGATCGCGATCGACAGCGCAATGACGACCGAACTCGCGCCGATCGCCGCACCAGTCACCGGACCGACGATATAGGTGACTGCCCCCGCCCCGATGGTCGAGATCGACACCGCGTCCCGACAGCCAAAGCCCCATGCCAACGCCGCGCCGAAGAAGAAGGGCAGGATCGTGCCGAGGAACAGGGCGATCGCACCGATCAGGCCCGCACGCCGGGCACGGTCCAGATCGACTTCGCAGGCCGTCGCCACGATCGCGAAATCGCGCAGCATCGCCCCGCCCATCAGCCCGATGCCGGACATAAGCGGAACATCGGCCAGGCCCTTGTGCCCGCCGGTGACGACCCCGCCCCAAAACGCCAGCAGCAGCCCGATGACGATCGCGATCGCGGAGCCGTGGATCCGGTTATTGGTGAGCTTGGCCGCCAGAAAATTGGAAAACCACATGATCGTGCCGACCAGAGCGAAGGCGACGAGCAGCGCGTTGCCGCTCAGGACATGGGCGAACCGCGCCGCCATGTCTGCGATCATGATGCCACCCCGGCGGGATCACCCTGCCCATCCTGCCGCTCGCGCGCTTCGATTTCGTCCATCGTCTCGCCCTGCCCCGCGAAGCGTCCGATCACAGCCACCATGCCGAAACACAGCAGCACGACGCCAATGCCGCCCGTCAACACCATCCGGCCGCCCTCGACAGCGGCCACGACATCTTGCTGCGCCGCCATCGCGACGACGATGGGGATATAGAGCGAGCCCCACAGCATCACGCCCTGATTGACGCCGGCGCTCAACCGGCCGCGGCGTTGCAGCCAGATGCGCGTCGCGATCAGCAGCAGCATCGCGATGCCGACGCCGCCCACATTCGCATGCACGCCCAATGCAAAGCCAAGCAGTTCACCCAGCAGATGCCCGGCAAGCGTGCATAGCGCCAGTAAGGCGACGCCCGAGATCGTCATGATCGCCGCCCCGCCGAGGCGGGCCACAGGCAGGTGAAAAACAAATCCATCAGAACGCGCCCCCGGAATGCACGATATCCTTATTGTGCGACAGGCGTAGACAAAGCTAGGTTGTTTGGCATCAGCAAATGCGCGGCATGCCCCTCGCCGGACGCTCTGCCCGTCGGGTATCGAACGGTGGCAGTCAAGGAAGCAACACCCGTTCGCCAAAACGCATTCCGAACATAAGGTTCCCACCATGGCCAATCTCTACGATCGTCTCGAAGCCTGCTTTCCCGGCGATCGCGCCCGCCCATTCGCCATATTGCGGGATGGCTCGATGGTCAGCTATGCCGATGTCCAGAGCCGTTCGGCGCAGTTCGCTCATTTGCTCATCGCTCTTGGCGTGAAGCCGGGGGACCGGGTCGCGGTGCAGGCGCCCAAAAGCATCGACATGCTACTCCTGTATCTGGGTTGCCTGCGCGCGGGTGCGATCTTTCTACCGCTCAATACCGCCTACACTGCGGGCGAACTCGACTATTTCATGCGCGATGCCGAACCAGCGCTGTTCGTCTGTGATCCCGCCCGGCTGGAATCGGTGGCCCCGCTCGCGCAGGCGGCCGGCGTGCCACGCGTGGAATCGCTGGGCGAAGAGGGAGAGGGAACGCTGGCCCAGGTCGCGAGCGATCGCCCGGTCGACTTCGACACGTTGGCGATGAAGGATGAGGATCTCGCCGCCATCCTTTACACGTCCGGCACGACCGGCCGGTCGAAAGGCGCGATGCTGAGCCACGGCAATCTCGCGTCCAACTGTTTCACGCTGCGCGATCATTGGCGGTTCACTGGCGACGACATATTGCTCCACGCCTTGCCGATCTTTCACACCCACGGCCTGTTCGTTGCAACCAATGTCATCCTGGCGTCGGGCGCAGCGATGATCTTCCTGCCCGGTTTCAATGTGGAAGAGGTGCTGCACGCCCTCCCGCGCGCGACGACGATGATGGGGGTGCCGACCTTCTACATCCGGCTGCTGAAGGAAGATCGCTTCAACCGGCAGCTGGTCGATCATATGCGCCTGTTCATATCCGGTTCCGCGCCGCTTTCGGCCGACATTCACCGCGCCTTTTCCGATCGCACCGGCCACGCGATACTGGAACGCTATGGCATGACCGAAACCAATATGAACACATCCAACCCCTATGAGGGCGACCGGATTGCCGGGACCGTGGGCCTGCCCCTGCCCGGCGTATCGATCCGCATCACGGACCCGGAGTCCGGGCAGATCTTGCCGCAGGGAGAGATCGGCATGATCGAAATCCAGGGTGCCAACGTCTTTCAGGGCTATTGGCGGATGCCCGAAAAAACGGCGACGGAATTTCGCGGCGATTATTTCATTTCGGGCGATCTGGGCCTGATCGACGCGCGCGGCTATGTTTCGATCGTCGGCCGGGGCAAGGATCTCATCATTTCGGGCGGCTATAATATCTACCCGGCCGAGGTCGAAACCGCGCTCGACGAACTGAGCGCAGTTCGCGAATCCGCCGTGGTGGGCGCGCCCCACCCCGATTTGGGCGAGGCGGTCATCGGCGTCGTGGTGCCGATGACCGCAGGCTTTGACGATGCCGACGCATTGATGGCCGCGCTGACTGAAAAACTCGCCCGTTTCAAGCAGCCCCGGCGCATCGTATTCGTCGATGAATTGCCCAAAAACGGGATGGGCAAGGTGCAAAAGACTATATTGCGTGCGCAACTGGCCGACAGCTTCACCTGAAAATCAAACGGCGCGCGCAATGGCCGGACGACAGACGGTGCCGATGCCGGAGCCGTTCCCGACTGCCTTAGTGCGTCAGCCTTGCCAGTTCAGATTCCAACGCGTGTTGCATCGTTGGCACCATTTCGGCCCGTTTCTCCCGTTGTTTACGTCACCGTCAGCCGGTCCCAAGCCCATGAAGGTTGCAAATTCGAACGGTTTCTTGACGACGCTATGCGTGAATGATAGTCGGTCGAACCTAATTAGTTTGCTTATACTAAAACGATATTGACGGGCATCTGATTCAATAGGAGGGGACCAAGTTGACCAAGATGGGTAAATTCAAGTGGATGGCGTCCATTTGCGGAGCCGCGATGATATCGAATGCGGCGCTGGCACAGACGCCGGCAGCCGGAAACGGAGAAAATTCCAGCAGCGCGTCGGCCGATGAGAGCGCCGAGATCGTCGTCACCGCCAACCGCCGCTCGCAGGCGCTCACGGATGTTGGCCTCGCGATCAGCGTCCTCGACAGTTCGCAGCTTGAGACGCGGCAGGTGTCGAGCGTCAATGATCTTGCGGCGCTCGTGCCGGGCCTTTCAATCGGCAATAGCGGATACGCGACGCCGATCTACAGCCTGCGCGGCGTCGGCGTGAACGAACCGACCGTCGGCGCCGGATCGAGCGTGACGGTCTATGTCGACGAAGTACCGCTGACCCTCCCCATCTTCACGCGCGGCGCGGCGCTGGATCTGGAACGGGTCGAGGTCGTCAAGGGACCGCAGGGCACGCTCTATGGCCAGAACGCCACCGGCGGCGCGATAAACTATATCGCCGCCAAGCCGACGGACAGCTTCAAGGCCGGCATCAGGGGCAGCTATGGACGGTTCAACACCGCGTCGCTCGAAGGGTTTGTCAGCGGCCCGCTGACGGATTCGCTGAAAGGCCGGATCGCGCTGCGTGGCGAACGCGGCGATGGCTGGCAGCAAAGCTTCACCCGCGACGACAGGCTGGGCAAGGTGCGCAAATTCGCCGGTCGCGCCATGCTGGAATGGGAGCCGGGCGATCGATTCCGCGCGTTGCTGAACTTCAACGGCTGGAAAGACAAGTCGGATACGCAAGCGCCCCAGCTTATCAAAATCGTCGCCGGCAATCCTGCCGTCCCCCCCTTCCCGTTCGTGACATCGGCGCCCCTCGCCGCGAAGAACGATCGGTCGGCCGATTGGGATCGGGACAGGGATTTTGGCCAGAATGCCTGGTTCTACCAAAGTTCGCTTCGCATGGAATATGACCTTGCGGACGACGTCACGCTGACCGCGCTGACGGCCTATTCCAAATTCCGCAACCGATCCGCGCATGAAGCCGACGGCATCGGCTATTCGGCGGCGATCGGCAGGGATGTCATTGACGGCGCCTATGACCTCGCATCGCGGGCGAACAGCTTCACGCAGGAAGTCCGCCTGTCGGCCAAATTCTCAAACATCGATTTCGTCGTCGGCGCCAATTATCAACGCGATAATGTCGATGATTATCAACTGGGACATTTCGACGACTTTTCCGTCATCTCGAACTTTTTCGGCGTGGACATCAATACGACACGCAACATCAATCACCAGCGCGTTCGCAGTTATGGCGTATTCGCGAATGTCGAAGCGGAGCTGACGAATTACCTGACGGTCTCGGGCGGCATGCGCATCAACAATGAGAGCCGCAATTTCACGGGATGCAGCGCCGACGCCGGAAATGGCAACGCGGCGGCCGGCTATAATAATTTCACCAATTTCCTGCGCGCGGGCAGAGGGCTGCCACCTTTGACGGCGGCACAGCGCATCGCACCCGGCGGATGCCTCACATCCAATGCCGACCTCTTACCGGGCTTTAAATATGATCGCCTGGAGCAGTCGAACGTCCCTTGGAACGTCAACCTCAACCTCAAGCCTTTCGATCGCTCGCTGATCTACGCGCGGGTCAGCAAAGGCTATAAGGCGGGCAATTACCCGTCGCTCAGCGCCGGTAATAATGCATCGTTCACGCCGGTTTCGCAGGAAGCGCTTCAGGCCTATGAACTGGGGTTCCGGTCGAACGCGATCGAGGGCCTGTCCATCGAGGGCGCGATCTTCCGTTACGATTATACCGACAAGCAGCAGCGCGGCCGCAAGGATACGGGCTTCCCGTTCGGGCTGGTGGCGACTCAGGTCAACATCCCCAAATCCCGCATCGATGGAGCGGAACTGTCGGTCGGGCTTCGTCCGGTAAAGGGCCTGACGCTGTCGGGCGCGGCGGTCTATATCGACACCAAGATCAAGGAATATACGGGATATAGTATCGAAGGGCCGCTGGTGAATATGCAGGGCCTGCCGCTCAACTTCTCGCCGAAATGGAGCGTAAACCTCGACGCCAACTATAGCGGACCGATCACATCCACCCTGAATATTTTCGGCGGAGCCGGCATCGCCTACCGCAGCAAAACGACGGCGCAGCTCGCGGCATCATCGCTCTATGACATCGATGCCTACACGCTGGTCAACGCTCAGCTCGGCATCGAAGATAGCCAGGGCCGCTGGAAAGCCTGGGTCTTTGGCAATAATATCACCAATAAATATTATTGGACCAACGTCGTGAAGTTCGCCGACACCGTGACCCGGTTCACCGGCATGCCCGCCACTTTCGGGGTGAGCTTCGCGTATAAGTTCGACTGATCTGTCGGCGGGCGGCGCGCAGACAGCGTCGCCCGCCGATATTATCACGCTTGGCAAAGCGCAGTTCGTTCCAGCGCCAGCAATCGCTCCTTGACCGCCAGCCCGCCCGCAAAGCCCGTCAGCCGCCCGTCCGCGCCGACAACCCGATGGCATGGCGCAACGATCGAAATCGGATTGCGGCCATTGGCGGCACCCACCGCGCGGCAGGCTGTCGGCCGGCCGATCACCTTGGCTATTTGTGCATAGCTGCGCGTTTCACCATAAGGGATTTCCAGCAGCGCCGCCCAGACCTGCTGCTGAAAATCGGTGCCCTGAAAATCGAGCGGCAGATCAAAAGCGCGCCGTTCGCCCGCAAAATATTCGGCAAGCTGTTTACAGGCCGCACTCAGCACGGGATGATCGAGCGAGACCGCCCGGCTGCCCAGCCGCACGCGCGCTGGATCGTCATTTTCCCACAGAATCGCGACCAGCCCCGCATCGCTCGCAATGAGCGTTAAATCGCCGACCGGCGAGGCGAACATTTTGTAGGCAAGAGCCATGTTTCCATCCTTTCCATCGTCGGAACGGCATAACGGAGATCGGGGGCCACGGCTTCCCGGCGCTTGCTGTCAAAGCATCGCCTTAACGAAGGCCGCCGCCCATGGCCCGATACAACTCCACCATATTGGTCGCGCGCGTCAGGCGAGTGGCCAGCAGGCTTTGCTCCGCCCCATAGAGGGTGCGCTGCGCATCGAGCGTCGTCAGGAACGGATCGATCCCCGCCCGGAAACGCGCCTGCGCCAATGTATAGGCCACGCGCGCGGATGAACGGAGCGAACTTTGCGCCTCCAGCTGCGCGCTCATCGTGCCGCGACGCGCCAGCGCGTCCGCCACTTCGCGAAAGCCGGTCTGCACGCTTTTCTCATATGTCGCCACCATCGCGTCGTAACGCGCCCTGGCAAAGCGCAGATTGCCCTGATTGCGTCCGAAATCGAAGATCGGCACGCTGGCCGATGGCGCGACCGACCAGTTTTCGCTCCCTCCCGCGAACAGGCCCGAAAGGCCCTGACTCAACGTCCCCAGCGCGGCGGTCAGAGAAATGGTGGGGAAAAAGGCGGCCCGCGCAGCGCCGATATTGGCATTGGCGGCGCGCAGATCATGTTCCGCCGCAGCAATATCGGGACGCCGCAGCAGCAGTGCCGAAGGCAGGTCGGCCGGCAGATTGGCGATCGTTACATCGCCCTCCGGCAGGGCGGTGGGCAGGTCGGCTGCTCCGATCGTCGTGCCCGCCAGCAGATTGAGCGCGTTCTGATCCATCGCAACCAGCGTCGTGGCCTGCGCGATATCGGACCGCGCCTGATCGTAGCTGGTCTGCGCCTGCCGCACCTCCAGTTCCGACGCGATCCCGCGATCGAAGCGCGCTCGGGTAAGTTCGAGCGTCTTGCCGAATGCCCCTTCCAAATCGCGGGCGATGCGAAGCCGTTCCTGATCGGCGGCCATGGTCAGCCATGCCGTGGCGACCTCCGCGATCAGGGCCGTCTGGGCCGCATTGCGATTTTCGACCGACGCGAAATATTGTTCCTGCGCGGCTTTGGTCAGGTTGCGCACGCGGCCGAACAGGTCGACCTCCCACGCCGAAACGCCGACCGAGGCCGAATAAATATCCATCCTCCCGGCAGCGCCAGCCGCACCACCGAAGGGCGATTTCTGGAAAGTGCCCCCCGCGCGACCATCGACGGTCGGCAGCAGATCGGCGCGCTGCACGCGATATTGGGATCGCGCCTGCTCGACATTGGCCACCGCGAGGCGAAGGTCGCGATTATTGCCGAGCGCCGTATCGATCACCCGGACAAGGCGCGGGTCGACGAAAAAGTCTTGCCACGCCGTATCCGCCGGACTGACCGCCGATCCATCGACCGCAACCGGATAGGCCGGTCCCTGCGGGCTGGCGGCGGGCACCGGCGGGGCCGGGCGTACATATTTGGGCGCCATGTCGCAGGCTGCGAGCGACAAGGCGAGACTCGTGGCGAGCAGCATTTTTCCGGCGAGATATTGCACGAGATCAGCCCTCCTGCGGCCGGATTGAGGGATCGACATGCTCCGCATTTTCCGTCGGCTTATGCTGACGGAACAGCCGTTTAACCACGGTGAAGAACACCGGCACGAAGAAGATCGCAAGGACGGTCGCGGACAGCATACCGCCGACCACAGCCCAGCCGATCGCATTCTGCCCGCCCGCGCCCGCACCCGTGGATGTCGCCAGCGGCAATACGCCGAAGATGAAGGCGAAGGACGTCATGACGATCGGGCGCAGGCGCAACTTGCCCGCCTCCAGCGCCGCTCGGGGCGCGGACATGCCCTCGCGCATCCGTTCTTCGGCAAATTCGACGATCAGGATGGCATTTTTCGCGGACACGCCGATCGTGGTGATCAGGCCGACCTGAAGGTAGATGTCGTTGTTAAGCCCGGCCAGCGTAGCCGCGATCACGGCCCCGAATACGCCCAGCGGCACCACCAGCATCACCGCGATCGGCACCGACCAGCTTTCATACAGGGCCGCGAGGCACAGGAACACGATCAGCATCGACAGCGCATATACATAGGGCGCCTGACCGCCGGACGTCCGTTCCTCATAGGATATGCCGCTCCAGGCAAAGCCGATCCCCGGCGGCAGCTTGGCCGCCAATTCCTCCATCGCCTGCATGGCCGTGCCGCTGCTGACGCCGGGGGCGGGCGCACCCTGAATGTTCATCGACGGCACGCCGTTGAAACGTTCCAGCTTCGAGGGAGCCTTGGTCCATTCGGTGGTCGAAAAGGCGGAGAGCGGGGCCATGACGCCGCTACTGCCGCGAACATGCAGCAATCCGATCGAGTCCGGGGTCGTGCGGAACGGCGCGTCGGCCTGCACAAACACTTTTTTCACCCGGTTACGGTCCAGGAAATCGTTCACATAAGCGCTGCCCATCGCCGTGCTGATCGTGTCATTGACGTCGGCCTGCGCGATACCCAATGCGCCCGCCGCCGCCTGATCGACATTCAGCTTGAGCTGCGCCGTATCCTCAAGGCCGTTGGGCCTGACCTGCGCCAGCCGCGCGTCGCCGGCAGCCATACCCAGCAACCGATTGCGCGCGGCCAGCAGCTTTTCATGGCCAAGACCGCCATTATCCAGCAACTGGAAATCGAAACCGGATGCATTGCCCAGTTCCTGCACCGCAGGCGGCACCAAGGCGAACGCCGTTCCCGCGGAAATCTTGTGATAGGCCTTGTTGACGCGCAGGGCGATCGCAGCGGCGGTATTATCCTTGCCCGTGCGCTCCTTCCAGTCTTTCAGGCGGACGAACATGATGCCCACATTCTGACCCTGGCCGACGAAGCCGAAGCCCGAAATGAAGAATAATGCCGACACATTCTCCTTTTCCTGCGTCAGATAGATGTGGCGCATCTTCTGCAGGCTGCGCTGCGTCTCTTCGATCGTGGAGCCTGCGGGCAGCGACACCTGATTAAGGATGCGGCCCTGATCTTCTTCGGGCAGGAAGCCGGACGGCAGGCGCAGGAAGATGAAAGCCATGCCAACCGCGATCAGGCCATAGACGATCATCGTCCGGCCCCAGCGCCGTTCGATCTTTTCCACCCGCTCGCCATAGCGGACGACACCCTTGTCGAAGGTGCGGTTGAACCAGCCGAAGAAGCCCTTCCGCTCGCCATGCGACTGATGCGCGGGCTTGAGGATCGTCGCGCACAAGGCCGGCGTCAGGATCAGGGCAACCAGCACCGAAAGGATCATCGATGACACGATGGTGATCGAAAACTGGCGGAAGATGACGCCGGTCGATCCGCCAAAGAACGCCATGGGCAGGAACACCGCCGACAGGACGAGGCCGATGCCGATCAGCGCGCCGCTGATTTCATCCATCGATTTCTTCGCGGCGTCCCTGGGACTAAGCCCCTCATCCTGAATGAGCCGCTCGACATTTTCCACCACGACGATGGCGTCATCGACCAGCAGACCGATCGCGAGCACCATGCCGAACAGGGTCAGGGTGTTAATGGTGAAACCCGCCGCATGAAGAATGGCGAGCGAACCGAGCAGCACCACCGGCACGGCAATGGTCGGGATCAGCGTCGCCCGCCAGTTCTGCAAGAACAGGAACATGACGACGAAGACCAGCAACACCGCTTCGACCAGGGTATGGATAACCTGTTCGACGGACAGTTTGACGAACGTCGAATTATCGACCGGGAAGTCATATTTCGCCCAGCTTGGAAAATTCTTGGACAGCGCCTTGATCTGGCTCTTGACGCCCGCCACGGTTTCCAGGGCGTTGGCGCCCGGCGCCAGCTTTATGCCGAAACCGGCGGCGGGGTGGCCATTGAACCGTGCGCCGAAGCTGTAATTTTCCGCCCCCAGTTCCACCCGCGCGACATCGGACAACAGCACGACCGAGCCATTGCTGCCGCTGCGCAGGCGGATCGCACGAAACTGTTCGGGCGTGCGCAGCCGTGACTGGGCGGTGATGGTAGCATTGAGCGCCTGACCCTGAGGCGATGGCGTACCGCCGATCTGCCCCGCCGAAACCTGCGCATTCTGCGCACGGATCGCGGCTTTCACATCGCCGGTAGTCACTCCCAGCGTCGCCATATTGTAGGGATCGAGCCAGACGCGCATCGCATATTGCGCGCCCAGCAACTGGGTATCGCCCACGCCCGCCACCCGGCTGAGCGGATCCTGTAGCGTCGAGGCGATAAAGTCGCCTGCATCCTGCTGATCGTGAATGCCGTCATCGGCATAGATGCTGACGACCAACAGAAAGCTTGAGGTTGATTTCGTTACCCGAAGGCCTTGCTGCTGCACCTCCTGCGGCAAGAGCGGCGTCGCCTGCGCCAGCTTGTTCTGCACCTGCACCTGCGCGATGTCCGCATTGGTGCCCTGCTCGAACGTCAGCGTGATGTTCAGATTGCCCGCGCCATCGCTGGTCGAGGCAAAATAACGTAGATGATCGATGCCCTTGAGCTGTTGCTCGATAATCTGCGTGGTCGAGCTTTCCAGCGTCTGCGCGTCCGCGCCCGGGTAGCTGGTGGCGATGATGACCGATGGCGGCGCGATCTCGGGGAATTGCGCGACCGGCAGCGACCGGATGGCAAGCAGTCCCGCCATCATCATGACGATGGCGAGGACCCACGCAAAGATGGGCCGATCGATAAAATAGCGCGCCATGATTTACTTCGCCCCGCCCGGTGCGGCCGTGCCTGCTTCAGCCGTCACCTGCTGCGGCGGCCCCGGCCGCACCACGGCGCCCGGCTTGAGGTTAACCAGCCCCTCGACGATCAGGCGCTCGCCCGGTTTCAGGCCACCAGTCACGATCCATTTGTCCCCGGCCGCCCGATCGGTAACGACCTGACGAAGCTCGACCTTGTTCTGCGCATTGACGATCATGGCGGTGGCGCGCCCGCGCGGATCCCGCGTGATGCCCTGCTGCGGCACGAGGATGGCCTGACGCCGTTGCCCCTCGATCAATCGCGCCCGGACGAACATACCGGGCAGCAGCAGGCCGTCCGGATTGGCGAAACTCGCTCGCAGCGTCACCGCGCCCGAACTGGGATCGACGGTCACTTCGGAAAATTGCAGCCGCCCTTCCACCGGATAGACGGTCCCGTTCGGCAACAGAAGCTGCACGCGCGCGCCATCCGCCTCGCTCACGCCGCCACTGCGCATCGCCTGCCGCAGATCCAGTATCTGCGCGGCCGATTGGGTCACATCGACATAGACCGTGTCCGTGCGCTGGATCGTCGCGAGCGGATCGGGCTGCCCCGCCTGCACCAGCGCGCCGGGGGTAAAAAGGGACCGTCCAATCCGCCCGGAAATCGGCGCGCGGACCCGCGTAAAGCCCTGATTGACTTGCGCCGCCTGCACCGCCGCGCCTTGCGCTGCAACATCGGCGCGCGCCTGCTGGGCGGCGGCGGCGGAGTTGTCCGCTTCCTGCCGGCTGACGGCATTTATGGCCACCAGCTCGCGGTAACGCTGCGCCTGAAGTCCGGTCGCCCGAATCGAGGCCTGCGCACGGGCCAATGCGCCCTGCGCCTGGGCGAGCGCCGCCCGGTAGGGCGCATCCTCAATCTCGTAAAGCAGCTGTCCGGCGTGCACATAACCGCCCTCGGCGAACAGCCGACGACGGATCACTCCGCTGATCTGCGGCCGGACTTCGGCAGTCTCGATCGCCGTAATCCGGCCCGGAAGCTCGGCCGTGAGGTCAGCATTCTCATATTTGAGAGCGACCACCCCTACCGCAGGTGGCGGCGGAGCGGGGGGCGCGCTCTTACCGCATCCGGCGAGCAGACCCGTGGTCACGCACAGCAACAGCCCGACGGATTTCCCCTTGCGCATCATCTCGTCCGCCTCTGATCTATGGGCGCGATGCGCCGCGAATATCCACTCATTTCGCTTTCCGCCAAAGTAGTAATCTGCAACGGATCGTTCAACCCAAAGTCATGCCAGTTCGACAAAATAGTTGCAGTGCAGCATGACTGTCTATGATTCCGAACTGCATCTGGCGTCGGCACGCTTGGCATCGATCCTGGCATATAGCGCCGCCGTTTCTCGCGCACATCGATCCCAGCTATAGCCTGCGGCAACGGCCAGCCCCGCTTGCCGTGCGACAGCGCGCCACACATCGTCGGTCAGCGCCTTTTCCAACCGGCGGGCGAAATCTTCTAAGTCTTCCGGCGACGTCAGCATGGCCGCGCCGCCTGTGACTTCAGGGAGGCACGATGCATTCGCGACGACCACAGGAACACCGCTCGCCATAGCCTCGACCGGAGGCAGGCCGAACCCTTCATAGATGGATGGATAGACGAACAGCGCCGCCCCCGCATAAAGAAAGGGTAATTCTTCTTCGGGCACGAAGCCGAGATAATGGACCCAGCCCTCGCGGCTTCCTTTTTCCATCATGCCGGTTACGGCGTCGCTCAACCACCCGCTCCCACCCGTCACCATGAGCGGCCAGCGCTGGCGAATCGCGACGGGCAGCATTTCCCACGCGCGCAGCAGTTCGGCGATGCGCTTGCGCGGTTCCACGGTCGACACGCACAAGGCGTAACCGCCGGGAGCCAGCCGGTGGCGAGCCAGCACCGGCGTGAGTTCCGCAATCGAGCGCGGATAATAGGATGGCCCCACACCCAACGGGATGGACGTCACACGGTCAGGATCGATCGACAGTTCTGCTATCAACTCCCCCCGCATTGTCGCGCTGTCGGTGATAATGTGCGACGCGCGCTCCAAGGACAGGGTGAAATGACGAGCGAAAAAATCCAGCCGTTCGGCGGGATGGGTCTCAGGGAAGCAGAAGATGGACAGGTCGTGGACGGTAATGACGCCACCCTCCCCTTCCTCGGGCAGGAAATAATTGGGACCGTGGAAAATATGGCTGCGCCAGATCGGCCGGTCCTGCCATTCCCGCAGCCATCGCGGCGGCCTCATACGACGCTTGATCCAGCGTTGTGCCTTGGTCAGGGGAATCGCCGGGCGAAGAAGTGTCGCAGGATCGTCGATCCAATGCCCGTTGCGATAGAAGCGGAGTGCATCCACACCCATGTCGGGATCAAGCCGCCGGGCAAGTTCCCAGCTATAGCGGCCAATACCCGACAATTGCGGCTCAAGTGCCTCAACGGACAGGATGATGTTCAGCCCCATGCCCGTTCCCCTGAATATGGCCCCGGCGCATGCATGGCGATCGGCCTCATATGTGACTTTACTCCCTTTCGCGCGACACATCCCACGCGGGTGCGAGCAGCGGCGGTACCCGGCGGGTGCTGGCGTAGGCGAAAAAAGCTGATAGGTCTCTAGGCATCGTTCCGGCGATACGCCCATCCCGGCGCAATCGCTCAATCCATTCATGGGAGCCGCCATGCCCGATAGCCAAGTGGACGCCCATAGCCCCTGGTGGCGGGGCGCCGTCATTTATCAGGTCTATCCCCGCAGCTTCAACGATTCCAATGGCGACGGCATTGGCGACCTGCCCGGCGTCACGGCGCGGCTGGACCATATCGCCAGCCTTGGCGTCGATGCGATCTGGCTGTCGCCCTTCTTCACCTCGCCCATGGCTGATTTCGGCTATGATGTGGCCGACTATCGCGATGTCGATCCGATCTTCGGCTCGCTCGCCGATTTCGATGCGCTGATCGCACGCGCGCATGGGCTTGGCCTCAAGATCATCATCGATCAGGTCTACGCCCACACCTCCGACCGGCATGACTGGTTCGTGCAGAGCCGGGGCAGCCGGAACAATGGCTATGCCGACTGGTATGTCTGGGCCGACGCCAAGCCGGAAGGGTCGCCGCCCAGCAACTGGCAATCGGTGTTCGGTGGACCCGCCTGGACATGGGATGCGCGGCGCGGGCAATATTATCTGCACAACTTCCTAAAGGAACAGCCTCAGCTCAACGTCCATAATCCGGCGGTGCAGGCCGAATTGCTCGACACCGCCCGCTTCTGGCTCGATCGCGGCGTGGATGGCTTCCGGCTCGACGCGATCAATTTCGCGATGCACGATCCCGCACTGCGCGACAATCCGCCCGAAACGAAACCGGGGCCGCGCACGCGACCGTTCGATTATCAGCGCCGTCTCTATAATCAAGGGCATGCCGATGTCGTGACCTTCATTGAAGCGCTGCAAGCCGCGATCAACGCCCATGGCGCACATTTCACCGTCGCCGAAGTCGGCGGCGAGGATGCGGACCGGGAAATGAAGCTGTTCACGATGCCGCCCGACCGGCTGAACAGCGCCTATGGCTTCACCTATCTCTATGCACCCGAACTGAACGCGAATGTCGTGCGGGCCGCGATCCGCGAATGGCCGGGAGAGCCGGGCGAGGGATGGCCAAGCTGGGCCTTTTCCAACCATGATGCGCCGCGCCATGTGACGCGCTGGGGCAAGGCAGTGGATCGCGACCGGCTGGCGCGGCTGACGATGCTGTTGCTGGTCGCGCTGCGCGGCAACATCTTCCTCTATCAGGGCGAGGAACTGGGCTTGCCGCAAGCCCATGTTCCGTTCGATCGATTGATGGACCCCGAAGCGATCTCCAACTGGCCCCAGACACTTGGTCGCGACGGCGCACGCACGCCCATGCCATGGACGGCGCAAACGCCCCATGGCGGATTTTCGAGCGGCGAACCCTGGCTGCCGATGGATACGGCGCATCTGCCGCTGTCGGTCGCCGAACAGGAGGCGGACGCCGAGTCGATGCTGCAATGGACCCGCGCCCTGCTGTCGGCGCGGCGTGCCAGCCCCGCCTTGCGGGACGGGGCGATCACGATCATCGAATCGCCGCCCGATCTGCTGGCGTTCGAAAGGACGTCCGGGAAGGAGAGGCTGCTGTGCGTCTTCAATCTGACGGATCAGGCGATCACCGCGCCCGGTCTGACGAACGGAGGGTCTCTGCTTATCGAACTCGGTTGTCCGACCGAGACCGTCCTCATCCCGCCCCTCTCGGGCAGCATCAGGATAGTGTAGCTCGTCCCGATCACGATGCATTTTGTCGCAATCGCCTGCTGCGGCGCAGCAACCACTATCCGTTCCCGGCTTTGTACCGCCAAGTCTGGGAGAAAATTTGATGACGGCGGCACCTGCGTTCAACCGCGCCTATTTTGAACAGCGTATCAACCGTAACCGCACGCTCGCTGCCCAATCGGACAACCCAAATATTCGGGGCATCCATCTCGATCATATCCGGTTTTACGAACATCTGCTGGTCATCCACGGAGGGGCACAGGCAACCTCATGAGCTGTCCGAAACCACCCACCTATTTGGCGCTGACCCCTTGCGGCAACACGACCGCCGACCAGCTTTTGGACGCAACAAGATATTTGGCGGCAAGCGCACGAATATCGGCCGGGGTCACGCTCAGCGTGTCCTCCGCCATGGTCTGCATCGCCTTGATATAGCGCGCATCCTGCGTCGCCCCTTCCATCTGGTTCATCCAGAAGGCGTTGCCGGTGCTGGCCCGCATCAGCATCTGCCGCATCGGCGCCACCGCACGTTGCAGTTCATCGTCACTGACCGGCGTTTTGGCGAGATCGGCGGCAGTGTCTTTCACGACGCTGTAGAAGAAGCCGACCCGATCCGGCCAGACCTGGCTCGACACCAGCACATAACCGCCGCTGTCATAGGAGAAGGGCCAATTGTTCGAGACGCTCGGCGAATAGGCCGCGCCTTCGGTCGAGCGCAGCTTGTCGAACAGCCGGTCGTTAAAGATCTGGGTCAGGATTTCGAGCTGGCGCGCTTCCTTGAGCATGTCGAAACCGCCCGCCGTGGGCCAGGCGATGACCGCCGCCGCCTGTTCCTTGTCGCCCTCATGCCGCAGGATCACGGGCGCCTCGACATGGGCGGGGAAGCGCATGACGCGATTAGCTGCCGGCACCGGCGCATCGGCACGCGGGGATAGTGCGCCGAATGTGGCCGCGACCGCCGCAATCGCGTCGTCCGCTTTCACCTGACCGAATATCTGAATTTCGATCGGCCCTGACGCCAGCAGCGGTTCCCAGGTCGCCCGGAAGGCCTGCGGCGTCAGCGCTTCGATCTCCTGCCGCGAAGGTGTGCGGAAGCGCACATCCTTGTCATGCAGCAACCAGCCGAGATCGCGCCCGAGAACCGCATCGGGCGACCGGGACATGGCGTCATAGGCGACCATCGCGCCGGTTTTGACGCGGGCTATCGGTGCCGGGTCCCAGCCCGGCGCGGCCAGCTTCGTCGCGAACAGACGCAACTGGTCCTTATAATCCGCCGGGCGCGTCACCGCCTGCATTTCGAAGGCGTTGTCGGCGATGGAAAAGTCCATGCCCATGCGGCGGCCGTTGGTCAGTTCGTCCAGTTCGCGCTGACCAAGCTTGCCGATACCGCTCGCCACCAGCGCATAGTCGGCGGCCCAGGACGGCGCGGGCTTCGTCGGCGAAAAGCTCTGTTGGCCATGACCGAAACGCACATTGATGCGGACTTTTTCGGTTTCGGCATCATTGGCGAACAGCGTCAGTTTCACGCCGTTGGCGAAGGTGACACTCTCCATGCCCGGCAAGCCCACGGGCGTCCGCGACACCACCCGGCCCGGCGCGCCGAGACTGGGCAGGCTGTCCATAGTGACAGCGCCACTGGCGAGGCGCACATTGGTTGCGGCCCGTACCGGCGCGGCGACGGCGGCGGCAAGCTTCTTGTCCTGTCCCGGCACCGCCTTCCCCGTCACCAGCAGTGCCCGGAACACCCCGGCGGAGAAAAGCCGCCGCGTCGAGTCCATGATCTTCTGCGGCGTCATTGCTGGCCTGCCGGACCGAAAAATATCGACCGCCGCCTGCGGACTGACGGTGGTTTCGCGAATATCGACCGCGCTCACCAGATCGCTCGCCTGCTTGGCTCCCGCTTCGGTATCGGCATTTTCGACCTGGATCGCGAGCGCGGTATCCATCTGCGCATATTCGCGATCGATTTCCTGCTGGCTCGGCGGGGTCGCCTTCGCGTCCTCGATGATGGCGCGGACATCCTGCAACGCCTTGTCCCAATTCTCGCCCGCTGGCACGATCGTCACGAACGTCCCGTCTGCCGATCGGCTGACATCCTGCTGATCGACACTGGCCTGAAGGAAGCTGCCGCCGCCGCGCGCAGCCTGCTCCAGCCGGCGGCTGATGATCTGCAACGCCAGCATGTCCGTCAGCTTGTCCTGATTATAGACGATGGTGTCGGCATGGGGCTTCCAGGGGCGCAACCATGCCATGGTGAGGCCGGTCGGCACGCCTGGTTCGATGGCGACGCGGGTTGCTGGCAGCTTGGGATCGGGCATGCCGAAATCAGGCAGCGCCGCGCCCTTGCCCGGCGCGGCCCATGCGCCGAAATTATCGCGGATAAGCTGCTCTGCTGCGGCGGGATCGATATCACCCGCGATGGCGATCACGGCATTTTCGGGCCGATACCAGCGGTCGTGAAACGCTTCCATCTTGGCGGCAGTGGCCGCATTGAGCGTCGCGACCGTGCCGATCGGGCTATGGTCGGCGAGCGGCTGGCCCGCGAAGAAATGCAGCCGGCTGGCATCGGAAATGCGCATCTGCGGCCCATCGCCCTCGCGCCGCTCCGCCAGCACAACCGCACGTTCCGCCGCCACCGCGCTGTCGACGATATTGGGTTCGGCCATCATGCCGGCCAGAATCTTAAGGCTTTCGCTCAGGCCCGCTGGCGTCGCCTGCGGCAGATCGAGCGCATAGGTGGTGCCGGTCGGCGTCGTCTGCGCATTGCTGTCGCTGCCAAAAGTCACGCCGAGCCGCTGCCATATCCGTTTGGATTCGCCATCGGGCACATGGCGCGATCCCCGAAAGGTCAGATGCTCCATGAAATGGGCATAACCAAGCTCGTCAGGCCGCTCCATCAAAGAGCCTGCATCTATGCGCAGCCGAACCGAAACCTGCCCCGGCGGCACGCCGTTGCGACGGATGGCATAGCGAAGGCCGTTAGGCAGCGTGCCGAAACGCCAGGCTGCGTCGATAGGCACATCGCTATTTTCGTACAGCCACGGCCGGACCTGCGTTTCGCTTGACCCGGGGACAGCGGCCGTCGCCGCAGGTGTCGTCCTCGCCCATGAAGGGGATGAGGAACCAGCCAGCAAAAGTGCGAGGACGGGCAGCGAGGCGGCGGTACGCCGGAGGAAAAGGGTCATAGGCCCAGCAGCCTAGCGCCCTTTTCCTGAATGGCCACTGTCAATCGCGCCTCGATGAGCCGGTGCGGATACACTCCGGCTCATCGATAGCGGTTTTAACCGCGCGGCGCCCCGGTGCGCTGAACCGCGCCCTTATGCGCGCCAACGCCCGTGCGCTTGCGATGGAACGGGCGCTTGGCGGGCGCTTCGCCATCCGGGCGATGGGCGCGATCGGGAGCGCCGCGCTGCTGCTTCTGCCCGTCCTGATAACGACGCTGGCCGTCGGCGCGCTTCGCCTTCTGTTCGGACGTCTGCTCTTTGGGCTTGCGCGGCGCGGCAGGCTTGGGAAGATTGCGGACCGCCTCGTTGAAATTCTCCGGCAGCGGCGCGATGTCGAGCTTCACCCGCGTCGTCCGCTCGATCGCCTTGAGATAGGGCCGCTCATCATCCGCCACGAAGCTGATCGCGATGCCCTCCGCCCCGGCGCGCGCGGTGCGGCCGATGCGGTGAACATATTGTTCGGGCACATTGGGCAGCTCGAAATTGATGACATGGCTGACGCCCGACACGTCGATGCCGCGCGCCGCGATGTCGGTCGCCACCAACAGCTTGACGCGGCCATCGCGGAACGCCTGCAAAGCGGTCGTGCGCTGGCCCTGGCTCTTGTTACCATGGATCGCGAAAGCCGCGATGCCCGCGCCCTCCAGAAAACGCACGACCCGGTCTGCGCCATGCTTGGTGCGCGTGAAGATGAGCGCGCGGTTGATCGCCTCATCCTTGACCGCGATGGTCAGCAGCGCCTGCTTTTCCGTCTGGTTGACGAAGATCGCCTGCTGGCGAATGCGCTCCGCCGTGGTCGCCTGCGGCGCGACGCTGACCTTCACCGGATCATTGAGGAACTGGGCGGCGAGCGCCTCGATTTCCTTGGGCATCGTCGCGGAAAAGAAGAGATTCTGGCGCTGGGCCGGCAACATCTTGGCGACGCGCTTCAACGGATGGATAAAGCCCATGTCCATCATCTGGTCGGCTTCGTCGAGAACGAAGATTTCCGTATCCTTGATCGTGAACGCGCGCTGGTCGATCAGGTCGAGCAGGCGACCGGGCGTCGCGACGACGATATCGACGCCGCGTGCCAGGGCACGGATCTGCTTGTTGATCGGCACGCCGCCGAACACGACCTCGACCGACAATTTCATGAATCGGCCATAGTCGCGAAAGCTCTGCGCAATCTGAGCCGCCAGTTCGCGCGTTGGCGAAAGGACGAGCATCCGGCAGCCCTTGAGCGGCGTTTCCTTCGGATTGCGGGCGAAATGATCGAGGCTGGGCAGCGCGAACGCCGCCGTCTTGCCGGTGCCCGTCTGGGCGATGCCGCACAGGTCGCGGCCCTTGAGCAATTCGGGGATCGCCTGCTGCTGAATCGGGGTAGGATCGACATATTTTTTGGCGGCAAGCGCCTTGATGATCGGTTCGGCAAGGCCGAGATCGGTAAACTGCATGAAGAACTCACATGTCTGGCCACGACGCCAGACGGCTGCGAGACGCAAACCGGGCGCAAGGCGGGTTACGAAACGACCCGCGTGAATAGGGAAGCCTCAAAAGCTTGCGCAGGCTGTCATTGGCCGGTCCCGAACCTTGTCAAAGGCCGGAACGATCACGCTGCCAATCGCTATGGGGACATGGGTCCGCTTGCTGCGCTGCGGCGATATGGCCCAAACGCTCGTAAAATACAAGCGATCCGTGCACGGTCGCGCACGGATCGCCTTATTCATCCTGTCGTGGCTGGCGTCAGAGCGACACCTCGGCATGTTTGCCCTTCATCTCTTCGGCCACATCGCCGCCAAATAATTGTTTGAACACGCCCGTCAGCGACATGTCGGCGCGCCATATTTCGGCGACACCTAGATCGAGGCGGAGCATCAGCAAATGAGGATCGTTCCGCCCGCCCGGATACCAGGCCTCAACCTCCTTCGACCAGTAGCGATCGATGACGGCCGGATCGGTCTCCGTCACCAGCGTCCCATCGATACAGGCGAAAAGATCATGATCCTTGGCGGCAAACTGCGCCATGGCTGGGCCACCGGGCGCCAGCCGGTTATCCTTGCTCGTATAGAACCAGAAAGCATGATTGGCCTTGGGATCGAGTTGCGCGGTCATCGGCAGGCTGTGGCCCGACGCGCCATTCAGGCCCACCATCAAAAAGGGGCTTTGCGACAATTGTGTCCAGAAGCGTTCACGGATGTCGGACTCGGTGCTCATCGTGGGTCTCCTTATGCTCGGACGGTCAATGGCTGGCCCGGCGGGAAGTTCCGCACTCGCAACAGGCGCATGACTTGATATCCGCCCCGGTTCACGCCACATAGCGGCCATGCTGATCGAGACCGAAAACACGCCCAATCCGGCGACCGTCAAATTCCTGCCCGGCCGCCCGGTGATGAGCGGCGGCACGCGCGACTTCGCCTCGCCTGAAGAAGCGGAAGCCTCGCCACTGGCCGACGCGCTGTTTGGCCTGGGCGATGTCACGGGCGTCTTTTTCGGCAGCGACTTCATTTCGGTGACGATTGCGCCGGGCGCGCAATGGAGCGATGTGAAGCCGGATATATTGGGGCTGTTGCTCGAACATTTCTCCGCGAACATGCCCCTGTTCGCACCGGGATCGGCGGCCGGCATCGCTGTGCCCGCGGCGGAGGAGGAATTTGCCGACGATCCGCAGGACGCCGAAATCGTGGAGCAGATTCGCGATCTCATCGACACCCGCGTGCGGCCCGCGGTCGCCAATGATGGCGGCGATATCATCTATCGCGGCTTCGACAAGGGCACCGTCTATCTCAAGATGCAGGGCGCCTGCGCGGGTTGCCCCTCCTCCACCGCGACACTCAAAAATGGCATCGAACAGTTGCTCAAACATTATGTGCCCGAGGTGACTGAAGTTCGCGCTGTTTAATCAGCGTTGATAAGGAAATAGCGGCGATCATTTCCGCGAATTTCGTGAAATTTGGCAATTGGCGACGGATCGACTAACCGGCGATGGAATCCCGCTTAGCGCGGGCGCCTGACGGGGGTCTGTTTGCGTCTATTGGTCATCGACACCGCGACTCAGGCGCTTTCCGTCGCGCTTCTGGACGATGGCGATATGATCGGCCGCTTCCATGAAGTCGTCGGGCGTGGCCATGCCGAAGCCCTGTTGCCTGCCATCGCCTCCATGCCCGAAGGGGGTCGCGCCGATGCGATCGCGGTCGATGTCGGGCCGGGCAGCTTCACCGGCGTGCGCATTGGCATAGCGGCGGCGCGGGCGCTCGCACTGGCCTGGGGCGTGCCCGTTCGCGGCTATAGCGCACCCGGCATCATCGCGGCGGCGGCGGCGCGCGACCATCCCGATGGCCCGATCGCCGTGACCATCACCGGCGGCCATGGCGAACTATTCTGGCAATGTTTTACCGCTGATGGCCGCACCGCGACCAGCCCGATCGCATCCACGCCGATTGCCGTGCTGGCGCAGCAACTGGCCATACCCTTGCTTTACGGCACGGGGGCCGAAGCTCTCGTGACAGCGCGGGGCCATGGCTCGGCCGTCAGCCTATATCCCGACGCGGCCGACTATCCGCTGATCGCGGATCTCGATCCCCTGCCCCCCTCACCCATCTACGGACGCGAAGCAGACGCGCGCCCCCTCTCCCAGCCAAATCTGCCGTGACGCCAGGTCTGACCCTCGCCAGTTATGACGAAGGGGATCGCGATGCCCTGGCGGATGCGATGCATGTGATGACCCGCGCTTTCGATCCGCTTTACGGTGAGGCATGGACATTGGCGCAACTGACCGGAGTCATGCTGATGCCGGGCACCTGGCTTACAGTAGCGCGGGTCGATGCGGCCACTCTGGGATTCGCACTTGTACGTTCAGTACTGGATGAGTGCGAGTTGCTATTACTTGGCGTAGACCCGGTTTGGCGCGGGCGGGGCGTCGGACGACAATTGCTCGACCATAGTCTTGGCCTGGCGCGCCGCAGGGGCATCACCTCGATGAATCTGGAAGTGCGCGCTTCTAATGATGCGGTCAGGTTATATGAGGGTGCGGGCTTTGAATATGTGCACAGACGCCCCGGTTATTATCGCGGCAATGACGGTCAACTTCACGACGCGTTAAGTTTTCGTCTGGACATGCTATTATAACGCGAATAGGGACTTGCTAAACTTGGGCTGGAGGTATAGCGGACACATACCGCCTCTGAAATGATTTTTCCATGGGCGGGTCGCACCAAAAAAAGCCTTCTCAGGAAACAAGAACCATGGAAATCGAATCGGCGCAGAGCGAATTGCTCATTACTTTGACCTCGGACATTGTCGCAGCGCATGTCTCCAATAACAGCGTGGCGGTCTCGGACGTCTCGGCACTCATTCAAAATGTATTCGCAGCCCTGTCTGGCCTGAATACGCCAGCCGCCGTTCCGGAAACAAAGCCCGAACCGGCAGTATCCATCCGCTCGTCTATCAAGCCCGACTTCATCATCTGCCTTGAAGATGGCAAGAAGCTTAAGATGCTCAAGCGCCATCTGATGACTCATTATCAGATGACGCCGGATGACTATCGCGCGAAATGGGGCCTTCCCGCCGACTATCCGATGGTCGCTCCCAATTATGCCGAACAGCGCCGCTCGCTCGCGAAGAAAATCGGCCTTGGCACCAAGCGCCGCCGCACGACGCGCGCCGCCAAGTAATTCCGCACGAAATGAGAGAGGGGCGTATCGATGATGCGCCCCTTTCGCATGCCCGGAAAAGCCGCTAGGCTGCGCTCTTTACCCGTCATCAGCGAGCGAGCCTGAATGAACCGCAAGATCGATATCGAAGCTCTGTGCCACGAAAAGGGGCTGCGTATCACCGAGCAGCGCAGGGTCATCGCCCAAGTGCTGAGCGATGCGTCGGATCACCCCGATGTCGAAGAATTGCACAGCCGCTCGGCCGCTATCGATCCCGGCATTTCGATCGCCACCGTCTACCGCACCGTCCGCCTGTTCGAAGAGGCGGGCATTCTGGAGCGTCATGATTTTGGCGACGGCCGCGCGCGCTACGAAGCGGCGCCAGAGGCCCATCACGATCATCTGATCGATGTCGAAACGGGCAACGTCATCGAATTTGTCGATCCGGAACTGGAACAGTTGCAAAAGCAGATCGCCGAAAAGCTTGGCTTCCGTCTCGTCGATCACAGGATGGAACTGTACGGCGTCTCGCTCGACCGGAAGGGCTGACCGGCTGGCTCCCGCTCGTCGGCTGAGGCGCGCCGCCGCCCTGGCGCTGAGCCTGCTGCTGTGCCTTCCGCTTCATCTGCTCTGGCGCCTGTTGCGGCGGCATTCCCCGTGGCCGCGCCGCTTCCTTGGCCTTGCCGCGCGCGCCGTGGGTGCTCAGGTGCAGGTAGAGGGGCATGTTCCGAGTGGAGACATGTTCATCATCGCCAATCATATCAGCTGGATCGATATATTGGCGCTAGGCGGGGCGACAGGTACGGCCTTCGTCGCGCATGACGGCATCGCCCGCTGGCCCGTCATTGGCTGGCTCGCCGCCCAGAACAACACGCTGTTCATCGCCCGCGACCGGCGCTCTGCCCTGTCCGGCCAGATCGATGGGCTGCGCGCCGCAATGGCGGGCCACCAGCCGGTCGCTTTGTTCCCCGAAGGCACGACCAGCGACGGGCGCGGCCTTTTGCCGTTCAAGCCCACCCTGCTCTCTGTGCTGCTGCCCCCGCCACGCGCGGTCATGGTTCAGCCCGTCCATATCGATTATGGCGCGGCCACGACAGAGATCGCCTGGCACGGCGAGGAATCGGCGGGCGCCAATGCCGCCCGCATCTTCGGGCGGAGGGGCACGTTCGCGGTGACACTGCGCTTTCTTGAGCCGTTCGACCCTGCCCGCCATCCCGATCGCAAGGCGATTGCGTCCGAAGCCCGGCAAAAGATCGCGGCGAGCATATCGATGCACCAGCCGTCTTTCGCTGCCGCCCTGCCGCCTGTATAGCTGGTCGACATGAATCGAAACGACGTCCCCAACAAGATCCCGACCAGCTTCCACGTCAAATCCTTCGGCTGCCAGATGAACGTCTATGACGGCGAGCGCATGGCGGAGATGCTGACCGGCCAGGGCATGGCCGCCGCCGCTGACGGAGCGCAGGCGGATCTCGTCATCCTCAACACCTGCCACATCCGCGAAAAGGCGGTGGACAAGGTCTATTCCGACATCGGCCGCATGACTCGCGAGGATGGGTCGCGCCCGATGATCGCGGTCGCGGGCTGCGTCGCGCAGGCGGAGGGTAGCGAAATCAGCCGGCGCGCGAAAAGCGTCGATATCGTCGTCGGCCCGCAAGCCTATCACCGGCTCCCCGACCTCATCGACCGGGCTGCGCGCGGCGAGGAAGCGGTCGACACCGACATGCCCGCCTTCTCCAAATTCGACGCCCTGCCCGGCCGCTCGAAACAGGCACGGCCGACCGCCTTCCTCACCATCATGGAAGGCTGCGACAAATTCTGCACCTATTGCGTGGTGCCCTATACGCGCGGCGCGGAAATCAGCCGGAGCTGGAGCGCCATTATCGACGAGGCGAAGGCGCTGGTCGATGGCGGCGTGCGCGAGATCACCCTGCTGGGCCAGAACGTCAACGCCTGGACGGGCGAGGACGACAAGGGGCGTGTCCAGGGCATGGACGGCCTGGTCCGCGCGCTTGCCGCGATCTCCGACCTCAAGCGCATCCGCTATACGACCAGCCATCCCAACGACATGAGCGAGGGACTCATTGCCGCGCATGGCGATGTCGAAAAGCTGATGCCTTTCCTGCATCTGCCGGTACAGTCGGGCAATGACCGGATTCTCAAGGCCATGAACCGCAGTCACGATGTCGCCAGCTATCTGCGGATCATCGACCGCGTTCGCGCCGTTCGGCCCGATATTGCCCTGTCCGGCGATTTCATCGTCGGCTTCCCCGGCGAAAGCGATGCCGAGTTCGAAGATAGTCTGAAGATCATCGCACAAGTGCGCTATGCGCAATGCTATTCGTTTAAATACAGCCCCCGTCCCGGCACCCCCGCCGCGGGCATGGACGGGCAGATCCCGGCCGCCGTGATGGATGAACGGCTGGCCCGCCTTCAGGCGCTGGTCAATGCGCAGCAACAGGATTTCAATGCCGCAACCGTCGGCCGGAACACCGAAATATTGCTGGAGCGCAAGGGACGCCATGCGGGGCAACTGATCGGCAAGACGCCCTGGCTCCAATCCGTCCATATCACCGCGCCGACCCTTTCGATCGGCGATCTGGTGGAAGTCGATATCGTCAGCGCCGGCCCGAATAGTCTCGCCGGACAGTCAGCCAGGAGGAAAGCCGCTTGAACCCACGCCTCGTCATTCCCGCTTCGTCGGGAAGCCATCTCTCCCAATCCCGCTCCTTGGCGGTCGTAAAGAGATGGAAGACCTGGCAGGAGGGCCGCTGACATGGGCAAGAAACCGCATAGCCGCACCGACATCGCCGAACGCGCCCGCTTGGAGGTCACGTTCGAAAAGCCGCATCTGCTCGGCACGCTGTTCGGCCAATATGACCAGAATCTCGTCGCGATCGAAAATCGTCTCGGCGTCTACATCGCGGCGCGCGGCAACAAGTTGCAGATCGAAGGTCATGCCGAAGCCGCGGCGCGTGCGCGCGATGTGCTGACCGGCCTGTATAACCGCATTGTCGAAGGGCAGCAGATCGATGCCGGCGCGGTCGAGGCGGTCATCGCCATGTCGGCTGAACCGATGCTCGACGGCATCATCCGCCATGACGTCGCAGAACCGCCCAAGGTGATGATCCGCACGCGTAAAAAGACCATCGTGCCCCGCTCCGCGACGCAGGTCACTTACATGGAGGCGCTGAACCGCAACGATATCATCTTCGCGCTCGGCCCGGCCGGCACCGGCAAGACCTATCTGGCGGTCGCGCAGGCCGTCAGCCAGCTCATCACCGGCACGGTTGACAGGCTGATCCTGTCTCGCCCCGCCGTCGAAGCAGGCGAAAAGCTCGGCTTCCTGCCCGGCGATATGAAGGAAAAGGTCGATCCCTATCTTCGGCCGATCTATGACGCGCTGCATGACACGCTGCCTGCCGAGCAGGTGGAGCGGCGGATCGCATCCGGCGAGATCGAGATCGCACCGCTCGCCTTCATGCGCGGGCGCACGCTCGCCAACGCCTTCATCGTGCTGGATGAGGCGCAGAACACCACCATCGCCCAGATGAAGATGTTCCTCACCCGCTTCGGCGAAGGAAGCCGCATGGTGATCTGCGGTGATCCCAAGCAGGTCGATCTGCCCCAGCCGGGGATATCGGGGCTGGCCGACGCGGTCGCGCGGCTCGACGGCGTGGACGGCATCGCCATGGTGCCTTTCGGCATTGCGGACGTCGTGCGCCATCCGGTTGTGGGACGGATTGTCCAGGCTTATGAGGGACCTGATGCATAAAGTTATCAAGCGGCCGGAACCCGCAGAGAAGGTTCGTCATGATTGAAGTCGCGCTACTTCACGAGGAAGGCTGGCCCGATGGCGACTGGCAATTGCTCGCCGAACGGGCGGTGGCCGCCGCGATCACGCACAGCCCCTATGTCGGCTTCGCCACCGATCAGGCGTTGTACGAAGTCGCGGTCAAGCTGACCTCGGATGCCGAAGTCCATCAGCTCAATCGCGCCTATCGGGACAAGGACAAGCCGACCAATGTCCTGTCCTTCCCGATGGTGCAGCCCGACCTGCTGCAAGCCACCGCCAACACCGACGATGGGGAAGTGCTGCTAGGCGATATCGTGCTGGCGGAAGGCGTTTGCGCGGCCGAAGCGGCGGAAAAGGGCATTTCCGTGGCCGATCATGCGGCGCATCTGATCGTGCATGGCACTTTTCATTTGCTCGGCTATGATCATATGGAAGACAATGAGGCCGAAGCGATGGAAGCGCTGGAAATCCGTGCGCTCGGCACGCTTGGCCTTCCCGATCCCTATGGGGATCGTCAGACGATATGATGCGTTTTCGGACCGTCTGGTAACAGGCTCCGACGGCGATTTAACAGGGGATCAGGATAGGACATGGCTGAAGGCAGCCCGAAGGACAGTGCTGGCGCAAAGGAAGCGGACAGTAGCAGCCACGAAGGCGGTTTATGGAGCGGCCTCAAGGCGCTGCTTTTCGGCGAGGATGAAGGCCACAGTCTCCGCAAGGAGTTGGAGGAGGCACTCGACGACTATGACGAGGAAGCCGAAGAAGACGGCGCCCCCGCCCCGACCAAAGGCGACCTGTCGGCGATCGAGCGGCAGATGGTCCGCAACCTTCTGCATTTTTCCGAACATACCGTCGATGACGTCGCCGTCCCGCGCGCCGATATCATCGCGATCGAGGAAAAGGCGAGCTTTGCCGAACTGGCGGCGCTGTTCGCCGAAGCGGGGCACAGCCGCATCCCGGTCTATCGCGACACGCTCGATACGATCATCGGCATGGTCCATATCCGTGATGCCTTCGCGATCCTCGCCGGCGCGGCCCCTGTGCCGGATTCGCTGGAGCCGCTGATCCGTCAGCCGCTGTTCGTCCCTGAAAGCATGGGCGCGCTCGATCTGCTCGCCGAAATGCGCGCCAAGCGCACCCATCTGGCAATCGTGCTGGACGAATATTCGGGCACCGAAGGACTTCTGACGTTCGAGGATCTGGTCGAGGAAATCGTCGGCGAGGTCGAGGACGAACATGACGATGCGCCCGAGCCGATGCTGACCCCGCTCGATGGCGGCATGTGGGATGCCGACGCCCGCGCCGAACTGGACGATGTCGCCGAGGAAATCGACGCGAAGCTGGCAGACGTCGAAGAGGATGTGGATACGCTGGGCGGCCTTGCGTTCGTGCTGGCGGGCTATGTGCCGAAACCGGGTGAGATATTGGAGCATCCGCAGAGCGGCTGGAAGCTGGAGATCGTGGCGAGCGATGGCCGCCGCGTCACCCGCCTGCGGCTCCATCCACCGGCCAGAGCAGTCGAGGGCGACGAGGAATAGGCGCGCGCGTCGCGCTTTGTCGCCGTGCGCCCCTCGACTCATCACCACGCCCGTGATTAAGGCGGCTTCCATGTCTCGTCTGCCCGATCCCGCCCTGCCCCTTTCCCCGGCCGATGCTGCTCGTGCATTCGACCTGTTGTTCGACGCGGACCTGCCGGAAGACGAGATCGCCGCTTTTCTGGTCGCCATGGCGGAACGCGGCGAAAGCGCGGTCGAAATCGCCGCCGCCGCCCGCGCCATGCGCGCGCGCATGATCCCGATCACCGCGCCGGACTATGCGATCGACGTATGCGGCACTGGCGGCGATGGCCATCACACGCTCAACGTTTCCACCGCCGTCAGCCTGGTCGTGGCGGCGAGCGGTGTGCCCGTCGCAAAGCATGGGAATCGCGCCGCTTCGTCAAAGGCGGGCGCGGCCGACACGATCGAAGCACTGGGCCTCGATCTCGATCGCGTTGCCGCAACGGCGGAGGCGACCCTCGCCGACCTCGGCATCTGCTTCCTGTTCGCACAGAACCATCATCCCGCGCTGAAACGGCTCGGGCCGATCCGTCGCGCCATCGGGCGGCGGACGATCTTCAACCTGATGGGTCCTTTGGCAAATCCCGCCAATGTCAGGCGGCAACTGATTGGAATTGCTCGCCCCGCCTATGTGCCGATCTATGCGCAGGCGCTCGCCGAACTGGGCGTGGAGCGGGCGATGATCGTGTCTGGCGACGAAGGGCTGGACGAATTGTCGCTGGCGGGCAGCAATGATGTCGCCGAACTCACGGCCGATGGACTGGTTGCAATGCGTCGCCTGTCCGCCGCCGATGCGGGCCTGCCCGCCCATCCGATCGAGGCTATCAGGGGCGGCGATCCGGCCCATAATGCTGCCGCCCTGCGCGCGCTGCTGCTGGGCGAGCCGGGCGCTTATCGGGACGCGGTGCTCCTGAACGCGGCGGCCGCCCTTGTCATCGCGGGCAAGGCGACCGATTTGCGCGAAGGGGTGGCGCAGGCCGCCGCGACCATTGACCAGGGCCTTGCCAACCGGCTCCTCAACTGCTGGATTGCCTATTCATGACCAACAAGCTGATCGAAATTTGCGACACGACGCGCGAAGAGGTGGCTCGACGCCGCGCCGCGACGACCGTCTCCACGCTCCATGCCCGCGCCGCCGAGCAGACCCCGCCGCGCGGTTTTCGCAAGGCGCTGGACGATGCCGCGCGTTCGGGCTTCGGCCTGATTGCCGAGGTGAAGAAGGCCAGCCCCTCCAAGGGCCTGATCCGTGCCGATTTCGATCCGCCGTCCCATGCGCAGGCCTATGCCGCCGCCGGGGCCGCCTGCCTGTCAGTGCTGACCGATGGCCCTTATTTTCAGGGGCATGACGATTATCTGATGGCCGCCCGTTCGGCCTGTGCCTTGCCGGTGCTGCGCAAGGATTTCATGGTGGATCCCTGGCAGATACTGGAAAGCCGCGCGATCGGCGCGGACGCCATCCTCATCATCGTCGCGGCGCTGGATGACGGCCTGATGGCCGAGATCGAGGATGCGGCGATCGGCCTTGGCATGGACGTGCTGGTGGAGGTCCACGATGCCCATGAACTGGAGCGCGCGCTCAAGCTGCGGTCGCGGCTCATCGGCGTAAACAACCGTGATTTGAGGGACTTCTCGATCGATTTTGCGCGAACATATGAACTGGTCTCGCTCGCGCCGCAGGGCTGCACCTTCGTCGCCGAAAGCGGGCTGGGCTCGCATGCCGATCTGCTGATGATGGCGGACCACGGCGTGCGCTGCTTCCTCGTCGGGGAATCGCTGATGCGACAGGCCGACCTCGAAGCCGCCACTCACGCCTTGCTCACCGGCGCATGAACGGCCTGACCCATCTGGACGAGGATGGCGCGGCGCGCATGGTCGATATCTCGGCCAAGGCCACGACCGCGCGCCAGGCGATTGCCAGCGGCCGCATCACGATGGCGCACGAGGCGGCGTCCGCCATCGCGCAGGGGCTGGTCAAAAAGGGCGATGTGCTGGCGGTCGCGCGCGTTGCCGGCATCATGGGCGCGAAATGCACCGCCGATCTGATCCCGCTTTGTCATCCCATCGCGCTCAGCGCCGTGACCATCGACTTCGCTCTCGATGAAGAGGGCGTCGATGTCACCGCGACCGCGCGGACCGCCGGGCAGACCGGGGTCGAGATGGAGGCGCTGACCGCCGCCAGTATCGCGCTGCTCACCATTTACGACATGGCCAAGGCGCTGGACAAGGGCATGGTCATCGGCGCCGTCCGCCTGCTGGAGAAATCGGGCGGCAAGTCGGGCGACTGGCGCGCGCCATGAGCCTGATCCCGGTGGAGGAGGCGCAGGCCCGCCTGTTGGCGCTCGCTACGCCGCTGCCCAGCGAGAATTTGCCCGCCGCATTGTGCGCCGGGCGCTGGCTGAAGCATGACATCCTGTCCCTGCGCGATCAGCCCTGGGCCGATCTTTCTGCGATGGATGGCTATGCGGTGCGGGCATCGGAATGGCCCGGCCCGTGGACTATCGCAGGGACCAGCGCCGCCGGTGGCGAGGCTCCTGCGCCGCTTGGACCCGGCGCCGCCTGCCGCATTTTCACCGGCGCACCATTGCCGGACGGGGCCGATGCCATCCTGATCCAGGAAAATGCGCGGCTGGAGGGCGGAGCCTTGGCGGCCCTCGGCGAGGCCCTCCCGCCCGCTCGGCATGTTCGGCCCGCGGGATCGGATTTCCGCCAGGGCGATATATTGCTGCCGGCAGGCGCGCTGCTCGGCCCGGCGCGGATCGCGCTCGCCGTGCTGGCCGGGCATGGCAACCTGCCGGTGGGCGGAAAACCGCGCATCGCTTTGCTGTCGACGGGCGATGAACTGACCCCGCCCGGCGCGCCCACCCCGCCCGGCCGCCTGCCCGGCTCAAACGGCCCGATGCTGGCGGCCATGCTCGTCGCGCTGCCATGCGAGATCACCGACCTGGGCATCATAGGCGACGATCTCGCCGCGCAAACCGACGCTTTCGCGCGCGCGGCCGGAGCGGACATCATCATATCGACCGGCGGCGCGTCGGTGGGCGATCACGATCTTGTCCGTCCCGCGCTGCTGGCGGCGGGAGGGACGCTCGACTTCTGGAAGATCCGTATGCGGCCCGGAAAGCCGCTAATGGCCGGGACGATCGGAAACGCCATATTCCTGGGACTGCCCGGCAACCCTGTATCGGCCTTCGTCACGGCGACGCTTTTCCTGCTCCCGCTGATCCGCCATATGGCCGGCGCCAGTGATCCGAAACCGCGCACCACTAAAGCGTTTTTAGGCTCCGCCCTTCCGGCTACCGGCGAGCGTGACGAATATCTGCGTGCCTTCCAGAGCGACTCAGGCGTCGTTTCGGTTACGTCGCAGGACAGCGCGGCCGTAGCCTCGCTTGCCGCTGCGGACTGCCTCATCCAGCGACCGGCCGGATCGCCTCCGGCCAAGGCGGGCGACGGCGTAACGATCCTTCCCTTCACGCCCTGAACACGGAGCCGGGTCGTCAGCCGATGCTTGACTCGCCCCATTTCGTTTCCTATGTGTTCTCTATCCGTTCCATGGAGGACAAGTGGCATGTTGACGCCAAAGCAGCAGGAATTGCTCAACTTCATTCACACCCGACTCGAAGAGGGCGGCGTGTCTCCTTCGTTCGAGGAGATGAAGGACGCGCTCGACCTGCGTTCCAAGTCCGGCATCCATCGTCTCATCAACGCGCTGGAGGAACGCGGCTTCATTCGTCGCCTGCCCAATCGGGCGCGCGCGCTCGAAGTGCTGAAATTTCCTGAGGCGGTCGGTCGCGGCGCAAAGCTTCCTTCCAAGCCTCATCCCGCGCCCATGCTGCCGGTCGCCGCCAACGACGTGATCGAAATCCCCCTGCACGGGCGAATCGCGGCCGGCGTGCCGATCGAGGCGATGGAAGGGCAGACCATGCTCTCTGTTCCCGCCGCTCTGCTCGGCACGGGCGATCATTATGCGCTGGAAGTATCGGGCGACTCGATGATGGAGGCGGGTATTCTGGACGGCGATTTCGCACTGATCCAGCGCACCGATGTGGCGCGCGACGGACAGATTGTGGTCGCTTTGATCGACGAACAGGAAGCGACGCTCAAATATTTCCGGCGCGAAGGACCCAAGGTCCGGCTCGACCCGGCCAACAGCGCCTATGAGCCGCAAATCTACGCGTCCGGCCAGGTACGGATTCAGGGCAAGCTCGCCGGACTGCTGCGTCGCTATAATTAAGGTGCAGGCAGGGAATGTGATCGCGGACGGCGGCGGCTTAAGGGCGTCGCCGGCACCCACGGATGGGCATCACCGGGCACACGCACCGTTCGGATGGTCGCATCGTCGAGGTCGATGGCCAGTCCGCCGGTTTGGCTCAGCAAGGCGCGATCCGCTTTCAACCAGCGCGGTCGACACCAATAGGGCAGGCGGCGATTGCTCAGGATAATATCCGCCGCCGCGCAATCGCGCTGCATCGTCGCACGGTCGATCAGCACATCGCTGCGCGTGAACAGCACCCGCCAGCGCCGCTCGCCCGCCATCATATTGAGCGCGCAGATATCCAACGAGCAACGCGCCTGCGGCAATGCGGCGATCGCCGTGAGTTCACCGCCAAAACCAGCGCTTTCCGACAGCGTATCGCGCACATAATCGCCCGCCCGCTCGCGCAGCATCGCCATGCCGCCATCGGCCGTCCGCACCGCGACATGGCCACCATCTCCCGTCACCACTATGTCGGACGGAGAGGTGGAAGCAATCGCGATCAGGCCGGGCACAATCGGCAACAGCCCGATCCAGCGCCAGCGTGTGCGCCACAGCAGCACCCACAGCCCCCCCATCACCATGACCCCGAACAACCAGACCGGCGTTGCGGGTGCGAGCATCACCGCCATCGGACTGGCCGCAACGCCATGGGCGATAAACAGCAGAAACCGCAACGCCTGCGCCGTCAGCCACCAGGCCGGAGCGCCCAGCCCGCCCATGTCGAGCAGAAGGGCCAACGCCTCCAGCGGCATCACCACGAAAGTCGTCAGCGGAATCGCGATCAGATTGGCGAACGACCCGAGCAATCCCGCCTTGTGAAAATGGAACAACGCGATCGGCGCCAGCACCAGTTCGACCGCAAAGCCGGTTGCGAGCAGCGCGAACAGCGCGCGTCCAATCCGGCGCGGCGCATTTTCATCGCGTCCGGCGACAAACGCCCGATAACGCGGATGCTCGCCCAGTGCGACGATCGCGATCACGGCGGCAAAACTCATCTGAAAGCTAGGGCCGACCAGCGCTTCGGGCCATAGTGCCAGCACGACGATCGCGCCCGCCGCGACCAGCCGCAGCGTGATCGCATCGCGCCCCAGCGCCAGTCCGCCCAGCACCAGCAGCGCGGCGACACAGGACCGCACCGTCGGCACCTCCGCCCCCGTCAGCAACGTATAGCCGATGCCCGCGAGTGCGCCGCCCGCCGCCGCTATCATCATCAGCGGCAAGCCGAGCGCGGCACGCCGACTGAGCGCCATGATCCGCAGCAACAGGAAAATCACTGCCCCGATCAGCGCCGTCACATGCAGGCCGCTGATCGATAGCAAATGGGCGAGGCCGCTGCGCCGCATCGCGTTCGCATCCTCCTCCGCGATCGATCCCTGATCGCCGGTGGCGAGCGCCAGCGCGATGCCAGCCGACGGTCCCTCGATCTGCCCGCGAATATGCGCTGCCAACCGCGCGCGCAGGCCTGGCCCAATGGTTGCGGGGCGCAGCATCTCAACCGGCTTCAGCGCCTTGCCCGTCGCCCCGATCCCCAGAAAATAGGCGCGCCGGGCAAAATCATAGCCACCCGGCACGCTGGCCGGGGCAGGCGGCATCAATCGGACGCGAAAGCGGATACGCGCGCCCTCCCCAAGCCCATCGGGAATGTCGGCCGCCGCGATATTGACCCGGATCGTCGTCGGCAGGGCCGGATCACCCACCGGCCGCACCAGCACGCGGACGATTCCCTGCGCTGGCACCTCGTTCACCGACCGCACCTCGCCTGTGACCTGCGTAAACAGGGCGCGCGCCAATGGCGGCTCCCCCACCAGCATCGACTTGCCCCACACGAGCAGGCATCCGGCACAGGCCAGCAGCCCCCCCGCGACCATGATATGCCGCAAGCGCATCCCCGCAGGCAGCATGACGCCGCCACAAACCACCCCCAGCGCACCGCATGCAAAGCCCAGCCAGCCCCCGCGATCAGGCAGCAGGAACCATGCGGCGATACCGATTCCCAGCGCCACGGGCGCCCACAAGCCAATCTGTTCGCGCTCGACCTCCAGCCACTGTTCCACCCGCGCCGTGCCGCGCAAGGCAAGCGCCCGCACGCCGATGGGAACGGAGGTTTGTCGTGGCTGAAAAGCCATGCTAGGGGGCGTCGCATCCATGGTCTGAACGGTGAATGTCGGGGAATATCCGAGTGAGTGCAACGGGATTGAACAAGCCGGTCGTGACCCGTTTCGCGCCATCGCCGACCGGCTATCTGCATATTGGCGGCGCGCGCACAGCCCTGTTCAACTGGCTGTTCGCCCGGCACCATGGCGGCAAGTTCCTGCTGCGGATCGAGGATACCGATCGCGCCCGCTCCACCGACGACGCCGTCGCCGCGATCTTCGACGGTCTCGACTGGCTCGGGCTTGGCGGCGATGAAGAGCCGGTGTTCCAGTTTGCGCGGACCCCGCGCCATGCTGAAATCGCCAATCAGTTGCTGGAGGGCGGCCACGCCTATCGCTGTTACGCGACTCCGCAAGAACTCGCCGCCCTGCGCGAAGAACAGCGCGCCGCCAAACAGCCGATGCGCTATGATGGCCGCTGGCGCGATCGCGACCCGGCGGAGGCGCCCGACGGCGCACCCTTCGTCATCCGTATCAAGGCGCCCCGCACCGGCGAGACGGTGATCGAGGACGCGGTGCAGGGCCGCGTCGTCGTGCAGAATGCCGAACTGGACGACATGATCCTGCTGCGGTCGGACGGCACGCCCACCTACATGCTGGCCGTGGTGGTGGACGATCATGACATGGGCGTTACCCACGTCATTCGCGGCGACGATCATCTGAACAACGCTTTTCGCCAACTGGCCATCATCAGGGCAATGGGCTGGGAAGAGCCGGTCTATGCCCACATCCCGCTGATCCACGGATCGGATGGGGCCAAGCTTTCCAAGCGTCACGGCGCGCTGGGGGTCGATGCCTATCGTGACGAGATGGGGATGCTGCCCGAAGCGGTCATCAACTATCTGTTGCGCCTCGGCTGGGGCCATGGCGACGAAGAGATCATCAGCCGGGACCGCGCCGTCGAACTGTTCGACATTGGCGGCGTCGGCCGATCGCCGTCGCGCTTCGACATCAAGAAGCTCGAAAATCTGAACGGCCATTATCTGCGAGAAGCGGATGATGCACGGCTCGCGGCACTGGTGGCTCCGCGCGTCGCGACCCGGCTCGACCGTTCGCTGCCCGCCGACGGCAAGGCTCTGCTGACGCTGGCGATGCCATCGCTCAAGCCCAGGGCCAAGACGCTTAACGAAATTGCCGAGGGCGCCGAATTTTTGTTCAAAAATTGCCCCTTGGATTTTGACGAGAAGGCATCGGCTCTGCTAGACGACTCCGCGCGCGCGCTGCTGGGGACGACGGCCGACGCTCTTGCCATCGTTCAATCCTGGACGGTCGAAGCGATCGAATACGCAATACGCTGCGTGGCGGAGGATGCCGGTCTGGGACTGGGCAAGGTGGCGCAGCCTTTGCGGGCGGCGCTGACGGGGCGTACGACGTCCCCTGGAATTTTCGATGTGCTTTTCCTTTTGGGGAAAGAGGAAAGCTTGAATCGGCTGAAGAGCGCCATGCGGCCCTCGTCGGTCGAGGGCAGTAAGGGAGAACATGATGTCCGAAACTAATGTCACGGTGACCGTAGGGGAACAGGCGAAGGATTATGCAGTGCTGAGCGGCACTGTAGGACCCCAGGTCATTGATATTCGTAAGTTATACGCGAATACTGGCATGTTCACCTATGATCCCGGCTTCACCTCGACCGCTAGCTGCGATTCCGGCCTCACCTATATTGACGGTGACGAAGGCGTCCTGCTGCACCGCGGCTATCCCATCGGCCAGCTGGCCGAACAGTCGAGCTTCATGGAAGTCAGCTACCTGCTGCTGAACGGCGAACTGCCTTCCAAGGCGCAACTCGACGACTTCACCTATACGATCACGCGGCACACAATGGTCAACGAACAGTTGACGACCTTCTACCGTGGTTTCCGTCGCGATGCGCACCCCATGGCGATCATGTGCGGCGTGGTCGGCGCGCTGTCGTCCTTCTATCACGACTCCACCGACATCAACGATCCCGACCAGCGCCGGATCGCGAGCCATCGCCTGATCGCGAAAATGCCGACGATCGCCGCCATGGCGTATAAATATTCGGTGGGTCAGCCTTTCCTGTATCCGCGCAACGACCTGTCCTACACCGCGAATTTCCTGCGCATGACCTTTGGCGTGCCCGCCGAGGAATATGAGCCGGATCCGGTGATCGTGGACGCGATGGACAAGATTTTCATCCTCCACGCCGATCACGAACAGAATGCGTCGACCTCGACCGTACGCCTGGCCGGTTCGTCGGGCGCGAACCCCTTCGCCTGCATCGCGGCTGGCATCGCCTGCCTCTGGGGTCCTGCCCATGGCGGCGCGAACGAGGCTGCGCTCAACATGCTGCGCGAAATCGGGACCGTCGATCGCATTCCGGAATATATCGCCCGCGCCAAGAATAAGGACGATCCGTTCCGCCTGATGGGCTTTGGCCATCGCGTCTATAAAAATTACGATCCGCGCGCGACCGTGATGCAGAAGACGGCGGAAGATGTGCTCAAGACGATGGGCGTTACCGATCCGGTGTTCGACGTTGCGCGGGAACTGGAGAAGATCGCACTTAGCGATCCATACTTCATCGAAAAGAAGCTGTTCCCGAATGTCGATTTCTATTCGGGCGTGATCCTGTCGGCGATCGGCTTCCCGACGGAAATGTTCACCGTGTTGTTCGCGCTCGCCCGCACCGTTGGCTGGGTCGCGCAGTGGAACGAAATGATTTCGGACCCAGCGCAGAAAATCGGCCGTCCGCGTCAGTTGTATACTGGCCCTGCCCAGCGCGACTATGTGCCGGTGGCGCAGCGCTGAGCGCACTGCCGATCAAAAAAACGGCGCCTTCGGGCGCCGTTTTTCGTTGTGACTGATGAAGCCGCAGCCAGCCTGCCTATACCGGGTTTCAATCCGCCAGATGATATCCCGGCAGATAGTCGACCGTGATCCATCCCTCGACATAATTGGCATAATATAGGCCGAACAGGATGGTCGAAATGATCGTTGCGCGGATGATCACTTTGCCAGGCTGAAAATTGCTGGGCGCGCTGTCCGCCTGCCCTTTCAGCAATGCCTCGCCCGTTTCGTCGGGCGTACGAATGCCGAAAGGCAGGACGATAAAGGCGCTGATCGTCCAGAACAGCAAATAAATGGCGAGGATCGCATACCAGTTCATGAAGGGTGCCCCTAAACAGGATGGCGCGCCAATTGAAGCGAAACTCGCGCGTCCGACCGAAACTTGCCGCGATTTAATCCGGGCAAGCTTCGGCCATGTTCTTAAGCGCGGACCAGCAGCACATCTACGATCGGCTTCTTGCCAGTCCAGCGGGTCGCGGCGCGGCGCACCGCCAGCCTCACCCGCTCGCGCAGCGCCTCATCCTCCAGCGATCCCTTGCCCACCGCACCGGCAGCATCGGCTGCCGCCTCGGTCAGAAACGCGTCCTTATCTTCCTCGACCGGCACGCCCAGCGTTCGCAGCGCAGGCTTGCCGATCAGCTTGCCCTTGCTATCGACGGCGACCGCCACACTGATCTGCCCATGCAGCCCGACCTTGCGCCGCTCGTTCATGGTCGAACCGTCGGCCGGAAGGATGACATCGCCGTCCAGCACCAGCCGGCCCGTGGCCTGATGACCGATAATCGCCGCCCGGCCCGGCGCCAGCCGCAGCAAGTCGCCATTGGACTGGACCACCGCCTGACCGATCCCACTGGAAAGGCCCAGCCGCGCCTGCTCGGCCATATGTCGTCGCTCCCCATGCACGGGCAGCAAAATCTCTGGCCGGATCCAGCCGTACATCGCTTCCAGTTCGGGGCGGCCGGGATGACCCGACACATGAACCTCCGCCTGCCGGTCCGTGACCATCAGTACGCCCTTGGTCGCGAGGGCATTCTGGATACGACCGATCGCGATCTCGTTGCCAGGGATCTGCTTGGAGGAAAAGACGACGAGATCGCCTTCCGCCAGCTTGATCGGATGGGAATCGAAGGCGACACGGGCGAGCGCGGCGCGCGCTTCGCCCTGCCCGCCGGTGGCGATAATCATCACCTCGTCGCGGGGCAGTGCCATTGCGGCATCCCAGTCCACCGTCGGCGGGAAGTCCTTGAGATAGCCAGCCGCCTTGGCGGTCTTGATAATACGGTCGAGCGAGCGCCCGGCGACACAGACCTGCCGTCCACACGCCGCCGCCACCTCGCCCAGCGTCTGCACCCGTGCCGCGTTGGACGCAAAGGTGGTGACGAGCACCCGCCCCTTGGCGTCCGCGACCGTCTCCATCAACCCTTGGCGCACATCGCCTTCGGAGCCGCTCGCCTGTTCATTGAAAACATTGGTGCTGTCGCATACGAGCGCCAGCACGCCCTCGTCACCCAGCGCCGTCAGTTGCGCCGGCGTCGATGGCACGCCCAGCAATGGCCGGTCGTCCAGTTTCCAGTCGCCGGTATGGAAAATCCGGCCATAGGGCGTATCGATGAGCAGCGCATTGCCTTCGGGAATCGAATGCGCCAGCGGGAAATAGCGGAAACCGAACGGCCCGAGCGCGAAGCTCCCCTCATTCTCGATCACATGGAGCTTGACCTCCTTGGTCAGCCCCTCTTCCTCCAGCTTCAACCGGATCAGTCCGGCGGTAAATGGCGTCGCATAGAGCGGCACGCCGAGGTCAGCGGCGAGGTATGGAATGGCGCCGATATGATCCTCATGCCCATGGGTGAGGACGATGCCGAGCAGGTCCTTGCGCCGCTCTTCGATAAAGGCGAGGTCCGGCAGGATCAGGTCCACGCCGGGGTAATTGGGATCTGCAAAAGTCAGGCCAAGGTCAACCATGACCCACTTGCCCTGACAGCCATAGAGGTTGACGTTCATGCCGATCTCGCCCGACCCGCCAAGGGCCAGGAAAAGCAGCTCATTTCCGGGTGTCATTATGGTTTCAAACTCCGTTCGTGCAGCAAGGCGAGACCCTGAATCGTCAGGTCCGGCGCGATCGCATCGAAAATATCGCTGTTGTCGTTGAAGAGGACCGCAAGGCCCCCGGTGGAAATCACTTTGGTCGGGCGACCGATCTCGCTTCGCATCCGCGCGACCAGCCCCTCCATCATCGCCACATAGCCCCAGAACACGCCGATCAGCATCTGCGATTCCGTGGTGCGGCCGATCACCGATCGATTCTCGGGCGGCGCGATCGCGATCCGGGGCAATTTCGCCGCCGCCGCCACGAGCGAATCGAGCGACAGATTGATGCCGGGTGCGATGATCCCGCCTTTATAGGCGCCCCGATAGTCGACGACGTCGAACGTCGTCGCCGTTCCGAAATCGATGACGATCAGGTCGCCATCGTAAAGATGGTGGGCGGCGATGGCGTTTACAACCCGATCCGCACCGACCGACGCAGGCTCCTGCACATCGAGGTCGATGCCCCATTCGACCGCGCCCTGCCCGGCGATCAGTGGCGTGACCTTGAAATATTTCTCCGACAGGACCTGAAGATTATGCAGCGCACGCGGAACGACCGTGGCGATGATGACGGCGTCGACTTGCGCCAGCGCATAGCCCTCCAGCATCAGCAGCTGATTGAGCCACACCGCATATTCATCGGCCGTGCGGCGCGGATCGGTCGCAATGCGCCAGCGCGCGCGGATGTCGCGCCCGTCGAGCAGCGCAAAAACGACATTGGTGTTGCCCGCGTCGATCGCGAGAAGCATGGCCGGCTCCCCCGGTTTCAGATGAGAAGGATATCGCCGGCATGAATGGCACGGCTGTCGCCATTCGCCAAGCGCAGGATCAGCATGCCCTGCCGGTCGAGCGAATCGAAGCTACCCTCCACCACATCGCCATCGGGCAGGTTGACCCGCATCGGGGATCCGGCGGGATGCGCGTTGGCCAGCCAGTGCGCCCGCACCGGCTCCAGCCCCTGCGCGCGCCAGATCGACAGCCAGTGGGCAAACAGGTCAGCCAGCCGCGCCATCAGCTTTTCGGCATCCGCACCGGCCGCGCCCTGGGCGAACAGGCTCGTGACCGCACGGTCCAGCCCGGTCGGATGGCCGGTCACGTTGATGCCGATGCCCACGACCACCGCGTCGCCCGTCCGCTCCAGCAATATCCCGGCGATCTTCGCGCCATCGACCAATATGTCATTGGGCCATTTGATCCGCGCCTGCCCCGCGCACAGCGGCGCGACGAGCGCATGAACCGCATTGGCCGCCACCAGCGCGAGGCTATGGGCCTCGGGGTCGCCTGCGCGCACACGTACCAGCGTCGAACAATAAAGGTTGCCCCGTGGACTTTCCCACTGCCTGCCCATCCGGCCACGGCCGCCGGTCTGATGCCCGGCGCGCAGCCAGTTGCCCTCGGCCGCGCCCTCCTCCGCCATTGCCAGCATGTCGGCATTGGTGGAGCCGGTCTCCTCGACGAATGAAAAACGGGTCAGAACAGGGACGCCGCCGCCGCCGCGCTCGCCTTGTCGAGCAAGGGGTTGAGCAGATACCCGAAGACCAGCACCACCGAGCAAGCCGCCATGATGATATTTTCGACCGCGCCGCCCTTGGCCTCATAGGCTTCGGCCGGTTCGTCGAAATAGATCGTCTTGATGATCTTGAGATAATAATAGGCGCCGATCACCGACATCGCGATGCCGAAGGCCGCGAGCGCCGTCAGGTTTGCCGCGACCGCCGCATCGAACACCAGGAACTTGGCCCAGAAGCCGAACAGCGGCGGGATGCCCGCCATCGAGAACATCGTGATCGCGAAGGCAGCGGCCAGCCCCTTGCGCGACTGCGACAGGCCGCCGAGGCTGGCGATGGTTTCCACCGGCTTGCCGTGCGCATCGCGCATCTGCAACACGCAGGCGAAACCACCGATCGTCATCACGACATAAATGGCGAGATAGCTGAGCGTCGCCGCGACGCCCGCCGGCGTGCCGCAGGCGAGGCCGATCAGCGCGAAGCCGACATTGTTGATCGAGGAATAGGCCATCAGCCGCTTGATATTGGTCTGGCCAATCGCCGCGACCGCGCCGAACAGGATCGAGGCGAGCGCAACGAAGATCACGATCTGCTGCCAGTCGAGACCCGCTGGACCCAGCGCCTCGATCGCGACCCGGATGGTCAGGCCCATCGCAGCAACCTTGGGCGCGGAGCCGAAGAAGGTCGTGACCGGCGTCGGCGCGCCTTCATAGACGTCGGGCGTCCACATGTGGAACGGCACGGCGCTCATCTTGAAGGCGAGGCCCGACAGCAGGAACACCATGCCGAACAGCTCGCCCTTGCCCACACCATCTCCCAGCGCGACGGCAATGCCGTCGAAGCTGGTCGTGCCGGTGAAACCGTACAGCAGCGACACGCCATAGAGCAGGATGCCGCTGGCGAGCGAACCCAGCACGAAATATTTGAGGCCCGCCTCGGACGAGCGCTCATCCTGCCGCATGAAGCTCGCCAGCACATAGGCGGCAAGGCTCTGCATCTCCAGCCCGACATAGAGCGTCAGCAGATCGCCCGCCGACACCATCATGCCCATGCCGATCGCCGAGAACAGGATCAGAATGGGATATTCGGGCCGCAACGCGCCATCGCTCAGGAAATAGCGGGGCGCCAGCAGGATCGCCGCCGCCGCCGCGCCATAGATCAACGCCTTGGCGTAGACCGAGAAGGCATCCGCGCGGACCAGACCATCGAACGCATCTGGTCCATGGGCCAGCGATACGGTGAGGGCGAGGCCCGCCACGATCAGCGTCACCACGGACAGCGCGTTGACGAGCCGCGCGCTGCCGTCCCCGGCATAGGCGGCGACCAGCATCAGGATCAGGCCGCCGGCGGTCAGGACCAGTTCGGGCAGTACCGCCAAAATGGAAGAGGTGTCGATCATCAGTGCGCCTCCCCCGACGCTTCATGGGTGGGCGCGGCATGTTCGCCATGATGCGCCTCACCGGCGGAACGGGGCGCGCCCATCTTGATATGAGCATCCCCTGCCGGCGCGGCAGAGGCCAGACGCGCTTCGAGCGCGCGGATGTCGGGCCGCATCGGCGCAAGGAAGCTTTCGGGATAGACGCCCATCCACAGTACGGCGGCGGCGATCGGCGCGAGCAACCAGATTTCGCGCGCATCCAGATCCGGCATGGCGGCGGCATCGGCATTCTTCTGCTCGCCATAAGCGATGCGGCGATAGAGATAGAGCATATAGGCCGCGCCCAAAATGATGCCGGTTGTCGCGACCAGCGCAACCCAGCTCGACGCTTGATAAATACCCATCAGTGCGAGGAACTCGCCGACGAAGTTGGACGTGCCGGGCAGGCCGACCGACGCCATGGTGAACAGCAGGAACAAGGTCGCATAGCGCGGCATGTTGATGGCGAGGCCACCATAGCGGTTGATCTCGCGCGTATGCAGCCGGTCGTAGATGACGCCGACGCACAGAAACAGCGCACCCGACACAAGGCCATGGCCTAGCATGACCATCATCGCGCCTTCGATGCCCGCCTGATTGAAGGCGAACAGGCCGACCGTCACGATCGCCATATGCGCGACCGATGAATAGGCGATCAGCTTCTTCATGTCGGACTGCACCAGCGCGACGAGGCTGGTGTAAACGACCGCGACCATCGACAGGCCCCAGACCAGCCACGCTAGCTGCGCGGACGCTTCGGGGAACATCGGCAGCGAGAAGCGGATGAAGCCATAGCCGCCCATCTTCAGCAGCACACCCGCCAGAATGACCGACCCGGCAGTCGGGGCCTGCACATGCGCGTCAGGCAGCCAGGTGTGGACCGGCCACATCGGCATCTTCACCGCAAAGCTGGCGAAGAAGGCCAGGAACAGCAGCGTCTGCGCCTTGGGATCGAAATTATACGCCATCAGTGTCGGAATGTCGGTCGTGCCCGCCTCATGCACCATCCACATCATCGCGATCAGCATCAGCACGGAGCCAAGCAGCGTGTAGAGGAAGAATTTGTAGCTGGCGTAGATACGGTCCGCCCCGCCCCAGATGCCGATGATGAGATACATCGGGATCAGACCGGCTTCGAACATCACATAGAAAAGGTAGAGATCCTGCGCCGTAAAGACGCCGATCATCAGCACCTCCATGAACAGGAATGCGGCCATATATTCGCCGACGCGCTTTTGGATCGCGTTCCAGCTCGCGCCGATACAGATCGGCATCAGGAATACGGTCAGCACGATCAGCATCAGCGCGATGCCGTCGATCCCGACGGACCATGCGAACCGGCCGAACAGCGGCGCAAATTCATGGAACTGCCACTGCGCCGCGCCCGGTCCTTGATCGAAGCTGGCCCACAGCAGCGCGCCCAGCACCAGATCGGCCAGCGTCGCGAGCAGGGCGATCCAGCGCGCCTTGGGAGCATCGACGAACAGACAGGCGATGGCCCCCGCCATCGGCACTGCCATCATCAGCGAAAGGATGGGGAAGCCGTCCATTATCGTGTCATCGCCCAGGTTGCAGCCGCGGCGAGCCCGATCAGCATCACCAGCGCGTAGGTGTAAAGATAACCGGATTGCAGCCGGCGCGTGACCTTGCCCCCCTGCACCACCAGCGCGGCGAGGCCATTGGGGCCGAAGCGGTCGATGAAGCCGACGTCACCGAACTTCCAGAAGAAGCGGCCGATCGCGAAGGCAGGCTTGACGAAGATCACATTATACAGCTCGTCAAAATACCATTTGTGCAGCAGGAAGTCGTAAAGGACACCGAACTGTCCAACGAAACGCTGCGGCCAATCGGTATGCTTGATATAGCCGCCCCATGCGATCGCGAAGCCGGTCAGCATGACCGTGAACGGCGCGAACTTGACCCAGGTCGGTACTTCATGGCTCGCATGCATCAGATGGCTGTTGAACGCGAGCGCGCCCTTCCAGAAAGCCTCGCCGCCTTCAGGCCCGATAAACTGATCGTGGAACAGGAAGCCGGCAAACACCGCGCCCAGGCTCAGCACGATCAGCGGCACCAGCATGACCCACGGGCTTTCATGCGGATGATAACCGCCGGTGCCGGTGGGCAGGTGATGCGGATCGGCACCATGCGCGTGCGGATCATGGCCCGCATTCTCCTGCGCCGGGGCGTTATCGTCCTCCGCGCCATGGCCATGGGTCGCATGGTCGTCATGCCCATGACCGTGCGCGTCATGCAACGCGTGCTGGATATGCTCCGACGCGGCCCAGCGCGGCTTGCCGAAGAAGGTCAGGAACACGAGCCGCCAGCTGTAGAAACTGGTGAGCAGCGCCGCGAACACGCCGACCAGGAACGCGCCCGTACCGGGGCCACCCGCCGCGAACGCGCTCTCCAGGATTGCGTCCTTCGAATAGAATCCGGCAAAGCCATAGCCCACGAGCGGCAGCCCGACGCCGGTAATGGCGAGCGTGCCCAGCGTCATCGTCCAGAAGGTGATCGGGATTTCCTTACGCAGCGCGCCATAATAGCGCATGTCCTGCTCGTGGTGCATCGCATGGATCACCGATCCGGCACCCAGGAACAGCAGCGCCTTGAAGAAAGCGTGCGTGAACAGGTGAAACATCGCCGCGCCATAAGCGCCGACGCCCGCCGCGAAGAACATATAGCCCAGCTGCGAGCAGGTCGAATAGGCGATGACGCGCTTGATGTCGGTCTGCACCGTGCCGACCGTCGCCGCGAAGAGACACGTTGCCGCGCCGACGAATGTCACGACATGCAACGCGGTCGGCGAGGTTTCGAACATCGGCGACAGACGGCACACCATGAACACGCCGGCCGTGACCATCGTCGCGGCATGGATCAACGCCGACACTGGAGTCGGGCCTTCCATCGCGTCCGGCAGCCACGTGTGCAGGCCAAGCTGCGCCGACTTGCCGCACGCGCCAATGAACAGCAGCAGGCACAGCACCGTCATCGTATCGAAGCGCGCGCCGAGGAAGCCGATCGTCGATCCGGCCATGGAGGGCGCTGCGGCGAGGATTTCAGGGATCGAGATGGTGTTGAACACCAGATAGGTGCCGAAAATGCCGAGCATGAAGCCGAGATCGCCGACGCGATTGACGACGAACGCCTTGATCGCGGCAGCGTTGGCGGACGGCTTGCGGAACCAGAAACCGATGAGCAGATAGGAGGCGAGGCCCACTCCTTCCCAACCGAAGAACATCTGGAGCAGATTGTTCGCCGTCACCAGCATCAGCATCGCAAAGGTGAACAGCGAAAGATAGGCGAAGAAGCGCGGCTGATCCGGCTCCTCGTCCATATAGCCCCAGCTGTAGAGGTGGACGAGGCTCGACACGCTGGTGATGACCACCAGCATGACCGCCGTCATCGCGTCGACCCGCAACGCCCATTGCGCATCGAAGCTTCCCGTCTGGATCCATGTGAACAGCGGCGCGACATGCGCTTCGGCATGGCCGGTGAGAAAGCTGATGAATATCGGCCAGCTCAGGGCGCAACTGATGAACAGCGCGCCTGTGGTGACGATCTTGGCGGGCAATTTGCCCAGCGCCTTGTTGCCAAGACCGGCGATGACCGCCGCGAGCAGCGGAAGAAGGACGATTAGCTGGATCATGGTCTCAGGTTCAGCCCTTCATCCGGTTGACATCGTCGACGGCGATGGTGCCGCGACCGCGGAAATAGATGACGAGGATGGCAAGGCCGATCGCCGCTTCGCCCGCCGCGACGGTCAGCACGAACATGCTGAACACCTGCCCCACCAGATCGCCCAGGAACGCGCTGAATGCGACGAGGTTGATGTTCACGCTCAGCAGGATCAGCTCGATCGCCATCAGAATGATGATGACATTCTTGCGGTTGATGAAGATGCCGAGCACCCCCATCACGAACAGGATCGCGCTGACGACCAGATAATGTTGCAGGCCGATCACAGCTCCACCCCCCCTAAATCCACACCTTGGCCGACGGGCTGATTGATATTGCGCACCGCATCCTGCGGACGGCGGCGGTTCTGCTTCGCGACATTCTGGCCCTTCACGCCGCCACGGGCGCGGTGGGTCAGCACGATCGCGCCGATCATGGCGACCAGCAGGACGATGCCCGCCGCTTCGAACAGGAAGATATAGCGCGTGTAGAGCAGGACCCCGATCGCCTGGATGTTCGACACGTCCGGCGCGGTCGGCGCGACGCGCTGGCCCAGCTCGATCGATCCGACGCTCCAGATGCCGATCCCGAGGATTATCTCGGCCAGCAGCACCAGTGACAGCAATATGCCGAACGGCAGATAATCGACGAAGCCTGCGCGCAGTTCGGCAAAGTCGATGTCGAGCATCATGACCACGAACAGGAACAGCACCGCGACCGCGCCGACATAGACGATGACGAGCAGCATCGCGATGAACTCCGCACCCAGCAGCACCATCAGCCCCGCCGCGTTGAAGAAGGCGAGGATCAGCCACAGCACCGAATGCACCGGATTGCGCGACAGGATGGTGAGCGCGCCGCTGCTCACCACGAGGGTGGCGAACAGGTAAAAGGCGAGAACATGAATCACAGGACGGTGTATCCCCTTCGAACGGGTCGCGGCTTAACGATAGGGCGCATCGGCGGCAAGGTTCGCGGCCAGAGCGCGCTCCCATTTGTCGCCATTCTCAAGCAGCTTGGCCTTGTCGTAGACCAGCTCCTCGCGGGTTTCGGTCGAAAACTCGAAATTCGGCCCCTCGACGATCGCATCCACTGGGCAGGCTTCCTGACAAAAGCCGCAATAGATGCACTTGGTCATGTCGATATCGTAGCGCGTCGTACGGCGGCTGCCATCGTCACGCGGCTGCGCTTCGATAGTGATCGCCTGCGCCGGACACACCGCCTCGCAAAGCTTGCACGCGATGCAGCGTTCTTCGCCATTGGGATAGCGGCGCAGCGCATGTTCGCCCCGGAAGCGCGGGCTGATCGGGTTCTTCTCATAGGGATAGTTGATCGTCGCCTTGGCCTTGAAGAAATATTTCAAGGTCAACCAGTGCGCCTTCACGAACTCCCAGAGGGTGAACGACTTGATATAATAGCCGAGGCTCATTGTGCGCCTCCATAGCGCGTCAGCATGAGAAAGCCCGAGACCAGGAAGACGAAGAACAGCGAGGTCGGCAGGAAAATCTTCCAGCCCAGCCGCATCAACTGGTCATAACGGTAGCGAGGCACCGTCGCCTTTACCCAAGAAAAGACGAAGAAGAAGAACAGGATCTTGGCGAACAGCCAGATGATGCCCGGCACCCAATAGAGCGGCGCCCAGTCGAACGGGGGCAGGTAACCGCCCCAGAACAGGATGGCGTTCAGCGCGCACATCAGAATCACGTTGGCATATTCGCCGAGCCAGTAGAGCGCGAAGGCCATGGACGAATATTCGGTCTGATAACCCGCGACCAGCTCGCTCTCCGCTTCGGTCAGGTCGAACGGCGCGCGCGCGGTTTCCGCCATGGATGAGATCAGGAACATGATCGACATCGGGAAAAGCAGCGGGTTGAAGCCGTTGCCGTTGATGAAGCCATAATAGCCGCGCTGGCTTTCGACGATCGCGGTCAGGTTGAAACTGCCCGCCCACAGCACGACGCAGATCAGGATGAAGCCGATCGAGACTTCATAGGAGATCATCTGCGCGCTGGCGCGGATCGCGGAATAGAAGGGATATTTGGAGTTGGACGCCCACCCCGCCAGCACGATGCCGTAAACGCCGAGCGACGAGATCGCGAGGATATACAGCAGCCCGACATTGATGTTGGCGAGCACCACTCCGGCCTGAAACGGCACCACCGCCCAGGCGATCAGCGCCAAGGTGAAGGTGATGATCGGCGCGATCAGGAACAAAGTCCGGTTCGCCGCCGACGGAATGATCGTTTCCTGCAAGAAGACCTTGAGGCCGTCCGCGAACGACTGGAGCAGGCCGAACGGGCCGACGACGTTCGGCCCCCGGCGCAGCGCCATCGCCGCCCAGATCTTGCGATCGGCATAGATGATCATCGCGACCGCCAGCATGACCGGCAGCGCGATCACCAGGATGCCGATGATGGTCGAAAGGAACCAGGCGAGATCGTAGGAGGCGCCGAGATGGGCCTGGAAGAACGCGGTCATTCCGCCGCCTCCGCAAATTCGACGCCGTGGATCAGTTCGGCCGAACATTGCTGCATCGTCGGGCTGGCCCGGCAGATCGCGTTGGTCAGATAGAAATCCTTGATCGGCGAACCCAGTTCACCACTCGCGCCCGTCGGCAGCGACGGGATCGACCAGCCATAATCTGCCAGCCCCTCGACGCCCAGCGCCGGCACCGCCGCCGCCATCTGCGCGCGCAAGGCATCGAAACTGTCGAACGGCAGGCGCGCGCCCATCACATCGGACAAAGCTCGCAGGATCGACCAGTCCTCGCGCGCGTCACCCGGCGCGAATACGGCCTTCTCGCCGCGCTGCACCCGGCCTTCCAGATTGACATAGGTGCCCGCCTTCTCGGCATAGCTTGCGCCGGGCAGGATCACGTCCGCCGCATGCGCGCCCTTGTCGCCATGATGGCCGACATAGACTTTGAAGCTGTCCTCGAACGCGGCATAATCCACCTCGTCCGCACCGAGCGAGAACAGCAGCTTCGGCTTGGCCGCCGCGATCGCCTTGACGCCGCCGTCGATCGCATAGCCGAGCATCAACCCGCCCATCCGCGCCGCTGCGAAATGCAGGACGTTGTAGCCGTTCCAGCCTTCTTTCACGAGGCCCAGCGTCTCGACCAGCGCCAGCGTGTCGCCATGCGCCCCATCCTTCGCCAGCACGCCGCCGCCCACGATCATCGCCGGACGCGCGGCCTTGCCGAACGCCTCGACCACGGCATCGGGCAGCTTGCCCAGCAGCGCCGCGTCATTACCCAGCCACTCGACCTTATAGGTTAGGTCAAACTCCGGCCCGACAGCAAAAACCTTCGCGCCTTTCTTGACCGCCTTGCGAATGCGCGTGTTCACCAGCGGCGCTTCCCAGCGCAGATTGGTGCCGACCAGCAGGATCACGTCCGCCGTCTCGATGCCGTTCAGCGTCGAATTGAAATTGACCGCCGACAGGCTCGACACATCATATTGCAGCCCGGTCTGGCGCCCTTCCAGCATCGTGCCGCCGAGCTTTTCGACCAGCAGCTTAGCCGCAAACATCGTCTCGCAATCGAGCAGATCGCCCGCGATGGCAGCAACCGATCCGCCATGCTGGACCGCCGCGATCGCCGCGAATGCTTCGTCCCACGTCGCGGGCGCGAGCTTGCCGTCGCGCCGCACATAGGGCCGGTCGAGCCGCTTGCGCACCAGCCCGTCGACATGATGGCGCGTCTTGTCCGACGCCCATTCCTCATTCACATCGTCATTGATGCGTGGCAGCACGCGCAGCACCTGGCGGCCCCGCGCATCGAGCCGGATATTGGTGCCGATCGCATCCATGACGTCGATCGCCGCGATCTTCTTCAGTTCCCACGGCCGCGCTTCAAACGCATAGGGTTTGCTGGTCAGCGCGCCGACCGGGCACAGATCGACCACATTGCCCGAAAGCTCGCTCTTGGCGGCATGTTCGAGATAGGTGGTGATCTGCATATTCTCACCGCGCCCGATCGCGCCGATCTCCGGCACGCCCGCGACCTCCTCGGCAAAGCGCACGCAGCGGGTGCACTGGATGCAGCGGGTCATCACCGTCTTGACGATCGGACCCATATATTTTTCGGTGACGGCGCGCTTATTCTCGTCATAGCGGCTCTTGCCACGACCATAGGCGACCGACTGGTCCTGCAAATCGCACTCCCCGCCCTGATCGCAAATCGGACAATCGAGCGGATGGTTGATGAGCAGAAACTCCATCACCCCCTCGCGCGCCTTCTTGACCATGGCGCTGTCGGTGCGGATCATCTGGCCGTCGGCAGCGGGCAGCGCGCAGCTTGCCTGCGGCTTGGGCGGCCCCGGCGCGACTTCGACCAGACACATGCGGCAATTGCCCGCAATGCTCAGCCGCTCATGATAGCAAAAGCGCGGAATTTCCCTCCCCGCCAGCTCGCACGCCTGCAGCACAGTCGCGCCCGCCGGGACTTCGAGTTCTACGCCGTCTACGGTGACTTTGGGCATTAGTGCATTTCTCCGCTGGCCTTTGCCGCCGCCATGGATGTGCGATAAAGACTTTCCGCGATCAGGCCGAACAACATGGCCTTGCTGAACTCCACTTTCAGGCCTTCCACCATGCAGGGTCCGAAATAGGGTTTTAACGCCGCCAGAGCGGCACGCTCCCTATCGCTGGCAACGGGCGCCAGTATCAATGCACGACTTAGGGGCGCATCCTTATGAACAACGCAATCCGAAAATTGGCGCAAAGCTACGTATTCATTAGCCGAAGCCGAGCCCTGTCCGACGGTATCGGGCCAGTAATCTGTCTTCACTTCATCTAGTTGCAGCTCTTTTTTCTTGAACGTCTTTCTATAAAACGCAGCAAAAATAGCACCACGTAATAAACGTTCATCAAACCCCATAAATGCTTCGCCACCCCCGTTCGCTACGAAGCATTCTGCGGTCGCAAGAGCTTTCGCTGCCTTGCTGCTAGCTTCGGTGCCGGGAAATATGCCTATATAAGCCCGTGCCCTCCCAGGAGTACGGTCGACGATGCAGGCAGCGAATAGCCCAAGCGTGGCCCGCCCTTTGTCAACCGCCGACATATTCGTTGCACTTGGAATCTCGGCTCGCGGCGCGGAGCGGATATGCGTGCCCGTTTCCTGCGCCAATACCGCATCGGCATGAGCCAATATAGCGACCAAAACCGCAAATGATGCGGATAGCCTCACTCCGCCGCCTCCATGATCGGGGCGCCGCGTTCATTGATCCGCCGCTCGATTTCGGGGCGGAAATGCCGGATCAACCCCTGAATCGGCCACGCCGCCGCGTCGCCGAGCGCGCAGATGGTGTGGCCTTCGACCTGCTTGGTGACGTCATGCAGCATGTCGATTTCGGACAGGTCCGCCTCGCCGGTGCGCAGCCGCTCCATCACGCGCCACATCCAGCCGGTGCCTTCGCGGCATGGCGTGCACTGGCCGCAGCTTTCATGCTTGTAGAAATAGCTCAAGCGGCTGATCGCGCGAACGATGTCGGTCGACTTGTCCATGACGATGACGGCGGCGGTGCCGAGGCCCGATCCCAGCGCCTTCAATCCGTCGAAATCCATCGGCGCGTCCATGATCTCGCGCGCGGGCACCAGCGGCACCGACGAGCCGCCGGGGATCACCGCGAGCAGATTGTCCCAGCCGCCGCGAATGCCGCCGCAATGGCGGTCGATCAGTTCGCGGAACGGAATGCCCATCGCCTCTTCGACGACGCAGGGCTTGTTCACATGGCCACTGATCTGGAACAGCTTGGTGCCGACATTGCCGGGGCGGCCGATGGCGGAAAACCATTCGGGGCCGCGCCGCAGGATCGTCGGCGACACTGCGATGCTCTCGACATTGTTGACCGTGGTCGGGCAGCCATAGAGACCCGCACCCGCCGGAAAAGGCGGTTTCAGGCGCGGCTGACCCTTCTTGCCCTCGATGCTTTCGATCTGCGCGGTTTCCTCGCCGCAGATATAGGCGCCCGCGCCGCGATGGACGAACACGTCGAAATCATAGCCGGACCCACAGGCATTCTTGCCGATGAAGCCCTTGGCATAAGCCTGCTCGACGGCGGCGAAGAGAACCTTCGCCTCATAGATGAACTCGCCGCGAATGTAGATATAGGCCGCCCGCGCGCGCATCGCGAACCCGGCGACCAGCGCGCCCTCGATCAGCTTGTGCGGGTCGTGGCGGATGATCTCGCGATCCTTGCAAGACCCCGGCTCGGATTCGTCAGCGTTGATGACCAGAAAGCTCGGACGCCCGTCTTTGCTTTCCTTGGGCATGAAGCTCCATTTAAGGCCGGTCGGGAAACCCGCGCCGCCGCGCCCGCGCAGGCCGCTCGCCTTCATCCGCTCGATGATCGCGTCCTGCCCGATCTCCAGCAGCGCCTTGGTATTGTCCCAGTCGCCGCGTTTCATCGCGGCGTCGATGCCCCAATCCTGGAAGCCATGAACGTTGGTGAAGATGCGATCCTTGTCGGCCAGCGGCCCCACGAAGGGCGGTGGCGCAGGGGGTGCGGTTTCTTCGGCCATCAGCGGCCCTTTCCGATGAATTTTTCGGCGACGATATAGACGAGCACGCCAAGGCCAATGCCGATTGCGAGGCCGATCAGCTTGCCGATGACCTTCAGCGCGATCACAAAGACGATGATCCCGAGGATGATGGCGATGAGGCTCACGCCCATTCCCCCCGATAGTCGTGGTTTTCGCCGACCATTTCCTTGAGCGTCGTCGGGCCACCCTCGGGCGCGCTGGTTTGGCGATCGATCTGCGGGCCGATCTTGGGCTGGCCACCAGCGGCGAGCGTTTCCAGCACGGCGCTCATGCTGTCATAGGTCAGGTCTTCGTAATTATCGTCGTTGATCTGCACCATCGGCGCGTTGGCGCAGGCACCCAGGCACTCGACTTCGGTCAGCGTGAACAGCCCGTCGGGCGTCGTCGCACCCTTGACCAGACCCTTGTTCTTGCAGGCCGCGAACACATCGTCGGAACCGCGCAACATGCAGGGCGTGGTGCCGCACACCTGCACATGATAGCGGCCGACCGGCGCGAGGTTGTACATGGTGTAGAAGGTCGCGACCTCATAGACGCGCATGTAGGGCACATCGAGCTGACGCCCGATATATTCCATCACCGGCACGGGCAGCCAGCCCTGCGTCTGCGTCTCCGCGCCGACCTGCCGCTGGGCAAGGTCGAGCAGCGGCATCACGGCGGACTGCTGGCGACCGGCGGGATAGCGGGCGATGACCTTATCGGCCTGCGCGGCATTCTCCGCCGTCCACGCAAACGCGCCCCAGCGCGCGCGGGTCTCGGCTTCGTCGGGGATATGGGGTGCGTCAGCCATTAGCGATCACATTCTCCGAACACGATGTCCATCGCGCCCAATACAGCAGTGGTGTCGGCGAGCATGTGGCCCTTCAACATAAAGTCCATCGCCTGGAGGTGCGAGAACGCGGTCGGGCGGATCTTGCAGCGATAGGGTTTGTTGCTGCCGTCCGCGACCAGGAACACGCCGAATTCGCCCTTGGGGCTTTCGGTCGCAACATAGACTTCGCCGGCGGGCACATGGAAGCCCTCGGTGTACAATTTGAAATGGTGGATCAGCGCTTCCATCGAGCGCTTCATCTCGCCGCGCTTGGGTGGCACCACCTTGCGGTCGAAGCTGGCGATCGGCCCTTCGGGCATGTCGTTGAGGCACTGTTTCATGATCCGCGCGGACTGGCGAACCTCCTCGACGCGCACCATGAAGCGGTCGTAGCAATCATAGTTGGTGCCGACCGGAACGTCGAAGTTCACACGGTCGTAAGCGTCATAGGGTTGCGACTTGCGAATGTCCCAGGGGATGCCGCTGCCCCGGATCATCGGGCCGGAAAAGCCCCATTTCAGCGCGTCCTCTTTCGACACGATGGCGATGTCGACATTGCGCTGTTTGAAGATGCGGTTGTCCGCCACCAGCGAAATCGCATCCTCGAACAGACGCGGCATGCGCGTATCAAGCCAGTCGGCAATGTCGGTCAGCAGCTTGAGCGGCACGTCCTGATGCACGCCGCCCGGCCGGAAATAGGCGCTGTGCATCCGCGCGCCCGACGCGCGCTCGAAGAAGTTGAGGCAATCCTCGCGAATTTCGAACAGCCACAGGTTCGGCGTCATCGCGCCGACATCCATCACATGCGACCCGAGGTTGAGCATATGATTGCAGATGCGGGTCAGTTCCGCGAAGAACACGCGCAGATATTGCGCGCGCAGCGGCACTTCCAGATTCAGCAGCTTCTCGATCGCCAGCACATAGCTATGCTCCATGCCGAGCGGCGAGCAATAGTCGAGCCGGTCGAAATAGGGCAGCGCCTGAAGGTACGTCTTGTACTCGATCAGCTTTTCGGTGCCGCGATGCAGCAGGCCGACATGCGGATCGCACCGCTCCACGATTTCGCCGTCCAGTTCCATGACCAGCCGCAGCACGCCATGCGCGGCGGGATGCTGCGGACCGAAATTGATCGTATAGTTCTGGATCTGCGTATCGCCGAACGACGGGTCGTCGGCGTTGACGTCATGGTCGAGCTTTTCGAGATAATCAGCCATTATCGGCCTCCGGCTTGCCCGTTCCTCTGGCTTTATCCGCCTGGATCTCGCCCTCATTATGGCCCGGCTCGGCCTTGACCGTGCCGTCCGCCGTCGCCGCACCATGAGGAACAGGCTTCTCTTCGGTGGCCTTCGCCGCTTCCCTGTTGGCAGGCTCACCCGCGCCGGTATCGCTCGCCTTTTCTGTCACCTTGGGCGTCGCGCCAGCGGCCGCGCCCTTGGGCGGGACGGGCGGCGGCGGGGTCGCGGCGGCTGGGGTCGGCGCGCCGGGAGCCTGGGGTGCCTTCTCGTCGCCCGGCAATATATATTCAGCGCCTTCCCACGGCGACATGAAGTCGAAACTGCGGAAGTCCTGCGCCAGCTTCACCGGCTCATAAACGACGCGCTTGTCCTCTTCGGAATAGCGCAGTTCGACATAGCCGGTCAGCGGGAAGTCCTTGCGCTGCGGATGGCCCTTGAACCCATAATCGGTCAGGATGCGGCGAAGGTCGGTATTGCCGTCGAACACCACGCCATACATGTCGAATATCTCGCGCTCCAGCCAGCCCGCGACAGGCCAGATATGGGTCACGGTGGGAACCGGCGTATCCTCGTCGGTCGAGACCTTGATGCGGACGCGGTGATTGCGCGTCACCGACAACAGATGATAGGCGACCTCGAACCGCTCCGCGCGGTCGGGATAATCGACGCCGGCGATTTCCATCAACTGCTGATATTGCGCCTGATCGCGCAGCAGCAGCAGCACTTGAGCGATACTCTCGCGCGCGACGACGAAGGTCAGTTCGTCGGCATGCTCGATCGTCTCGATCACCATCGATCCGAGCAGGCCGGACAGTTCCTGCGCGATGCCGTCGATGGTCGCGATCCGGGGTGCGGAATGACCCATCTTAGCGTTCAATCGTCCCTATGCGGCGGATCTTCCGCTGCAACTGCATCACGCCATAGAGCAAGGCTTCGGCGGTCGGCGGGCAACCGGGCACATAAATGTCCACCGGCACGATCCGGTCGCAGCCGCGCACGACGCTGTAGCTGTAATGATAATAGCCGCCGCCATTGGCGCACGACCCCATCGAAATCACATATTTGGGTTCCGACATCTGGTCGTAAACCTTGCGCAACGCCGGCGCCATTTTGTTGCACAGCGTACCCGCGACGATCATCACGTCGCTCTGGCGCGGGGAAGCGCGCGGCGCGGCGCCGAAGCGCTCCATATCATAGCGCGGCATGTTGACGTGGATCATCTCGACCGCGCAGCACGCCAGGCCGAAGGTCATCCACCACAAGGATCCGGTGCGCGCCCACTGGAACAGTTCCTCGGTCGAAGTGACGAGGAAGCCCTTGTCATTCACTTCGCCATTGAGCGAGTCGAAGAAGCTCTGGTCGGGCTGCGTCCCCTGCGGCGGCAAGGTGCCGGGCGCCGGGCTTGTGAGTTCTACTCCCAATCGAGTGCTCCCTTCTTCCACGCATAGACGAGGCCGAGCACCAGCTCCGCTATGAAGATCATCATGGTCGACCAGCCGGACCAGCCGATCTGGTCGAGGCTCACTGCCCACGGGAACAGGAACGCCGCTTCCAGATCGAAGATGATGAACAGGATCGCGACGAGGTAGAAGCGCACGTCGAACTGGCTGCGCGGTTCCTCGAACGCAGGAAAGCCGCATTCATATTCGCTGAGCTTGGCCGGATCGGGCTTGTGCGCGCCGGTCAGGCGCCCCACCAGCATCGGCAGGAAAACGAACGTCCCCGACAGCAGCAGGGCTACGCCCAGAAAGAGCAGAATCGGCAGATATTGAGCGAGATCGACCAATGGTATCCCCTGGGCGAAAAGGACTATGCGGGCGCTTTAGGCCCGCTGCATATGCGAAGCAAGGGGTGGCAGGGCTGAGAATGATTCGCAAAAAGCCAAGCCCTACAAAGGCTTGCCATATTGTCGCTCAGCGCAACGCGCCCGCAACAAGTTTGTGCAATTTGCTGTGGATCGCGTCGTTGCCCGCGATCACTTCCTTGCGCTCGATCGACTGGTCGCCGCCGCGGAAATCGGTGACGAAACCGCCCGCCTCGCGCACCAGCAGGATGCCCGCCGCGATGTCCCACGGCTGGATGCCGCTTTCCCAATAGCCGTCATAGCGGCCGGAGGCGACATGGGCGAGGTCGAGCGCCGCCGCGCCGAACCGTCGCAGCCCCGCGACCGATGGCGCAACCGCACCGAACACGCGCGTCCATTGCGCGAAATCGCCATGGCCCATGAACGGAATGCCGGTCGCGATCAGGCAGTCGGCCAGGTCGCGCCGCGCCGATACGCGCAGCCGCTGGTCATGCCGCCACGCGCCCCGGTTCTTTTCGGCCCAATAGCTTTCGTCGGTCACGGGCTGATAGACGAGGCCGGTCGTGACTTCCTTCTTGCCGCCATACATCGGCTCTTCGACGGCGATCGAAATCGCGAAATGCGGGATGCCGTGCAGGAAGTTGGTGGTGCCGTCGAGCGGATCGATGATCCAGCGCGGCTTGTTGGGATCGCCCTCGATCACCCCGCCCTCTTCGAGCAAAAAGCCCCAGTCGGGCCGGGCTTTCTGCAATTCCTCGACCAGCGTTTCCTCGCACTTCTTGTCGGCCATCGACACGAAGTCCGCCGGTCCCTTGCGGGACACCTGCAAATGCTCGACCTCGCCGAAGTCGCGGCGCAGCTTGCTGCCCGCCTTGCGCACGGCGCGTTCCATGACGGTCAACAGGCCCGAATGGGATACCATATATAATTCTCCGTCCTCCCCGACGGGGAGGGACCAATATCAGGAGTCGGCGCGCTTCACATATTCGCGGGCATAGACGTCGACGACGATGCGCGTGCCGCTGACGATGTGCGGCGGCACCATGACGCGCACGCCATTGTCGAGGATCGCGGGCTTGTAGCTGGCGGACGCGGTCTGCCCCTTCACCACGGCGTCGGCTTCGACCACGGTCGCTTCGATCGTGTCGGGAAGCTGCACCGAAATCGGCCGCTCCTCATACATTTCCAGCGTCACTTCCATGCCGTCCTGCAGGAAGTCGGCGGCGTCGCCGAGCAATTCCTGTGGCAGATTGATCTGCTCATAGGTTTCCTGATCCATGAAAACGAGCATGTCGCCTTCCGCATAGAGATACTGGAAATCCTTGGTGTCGAGCCGGATGCGCTCGACGCTTTCGGCGGAGCGGAAACGGACATTATTCTTGCGGCCGTCGATCAGGTTCTTCAGCTCAACCTGCATATAGGCGCCACCCTTGCCGGGCTGGGTATGCTGAATCTTGACGGCGCGCCACAGGCCACCCTCATATTCGATATTGTTGCCGGGACGAATGTCCACGCCGCTGATCTTCATGGGAAGAGCCTGCCTATATGTCTGTGGTTGAAAAGAGCCGGCCTTTTCGGGCTGCCGGGGCCTCTACATGGACTGGGCCGCGAGGGCAAGGGGGCGGTCCCTAGTGTGGTGGATTTGAAATACGCTACATGTTGCGGCTAGGCTGTGAGCGTATTTCAAATTCATAAACCACACTAGAATCGAATATTTGCTAGTGGCCCTGATGAATCTGAAGTTCGCTCAGCCTCGCAGGATAGTGCCACGAACTTCAGATTCGGGCCACTAGCCGGTGATCGATGCAAAGGCCGCGACGCCCGCGCCCGGCCCCGCTTCATGGCCCCACACGGCACTGCTGACCGCGATGAAATCCGCGCCCGCCGCCACCAGCGGCGCGGCATTGGCCGCCGTCACCCCGCCGATCGCGACGCAGGGCAGTTCGAACAGCGTCGTCCACCAGCCGAGGATCGACGGCTCCGGGCGATGATGCGTTTCCTTGGTCGCCGTCGGATAGAAAGCGCCGAACGCGACATAGTCCGCCCCCGCCTCGCCCGCTTCCATGGCGAGGTGGCGGCTGTCGTGGCAGGTCACGCCGATCTGCACCTTCGGTCCCAGCAGCTTGCGCGCCTCGCGCGGGTCGTCGTCGCCCTGCCCCAGATGCACACCGTCCGCGCCCAGCCGCTTGGCGAGGCCGATACTGTCGTTGATGATGAACGCCACTTCGCGGTCGGCGCACAGGCGCTGCAAGGGTTCGGCGGCTTTGGCGATCGCATGATCGTCCAGCCCCTTGAGCCGCAACTGGAACGCGGCGACCTTGCCGCCGTCGAAGGCTTGGCCCAGACGATCCACGAACAGATCGTCGATCACGGGTGGCGAGATCAGGTAAAGCTGGCAGGCCGGGCGAAAGCCCCGCTCGAACTGGTCGGCGAAATGGGGATCGAGCGCCAGCTCTTCTTGCGTGAAATCGGTCATGCCGAGCGCCCTACCCCAGTCGGGCGCGCGGCGAAAGACCATGAAGGGCCGGAGCGGTCACGCGCCCGGCCCTTCATCGATCGATCAGGCCGCGACCGGCGTCTTGGCGGTCGACGCGGCGTGGATCTCGTCGATCGCGCCGCCCAGCGAGGCGTTGAATTCGTCATCGCTCATCTGGAAGCGCAGATCGTTCAGCAGCGCCCGGCTGAAGCTCGCGATGATGCCGCGATTCTTGGCCAGCTCGACGCATGCCTCCGGCCGCGCGAAGCCGCCCGAAAGCGCCACGACGCGCAGTACGCGGGGATGATCGACCAGCGGATCGAACAGGCCCGGCTCGACCGGCAGCGACAGCTTCAGCATCACCTTGTCGTCGCCCGGCATCGCGTCGAGCGCCTTGAGCAATTCTTCGAGCAGGATCTGGTCCGCCTGCGCGCGCTCGGCCGACTTGATATTCACTTCCGGCTCGATGATCGGCACGAGACCGGCGGCGAGGATCTGCTGCCCGACCTCGAACTGCTGCGCGACCACGGCGGCGATGCCTTCACGATTGGCGAGGTGGATGACCGAACGCTCCTTGGTGCCGAACACGCCCAGCGCCTTGGCGCGATGCAGCAGCGTGTCGAGCGTGGGGTTGGGCTTCATCACCTGAACGCCGTTCGCCTCGTCCTCCAGACCCTTGTCGATCTTGATGAAGGGCACCACGCCGCGATCCAGCAGCGCCTTGACGGTGGAAACGCCGCCGACCTGACCATCCATCGTCCGTTCGAACAGGATCGCGCCCAGCACCTTCTTGCCGTTGAAGGCAGGCGCGGTGATGACGCGGCTGCGCATGTCGTGGATCAGGCCGAACATCGCTTCTTCGCTATCCCATGCGCCTTCTTCGATGCCATAGCCGGCCAGCGCCTTGGGCGTCGAACCACCGCTCTGGTCCAGCGCCGCGATAAAGCCGTCGCCCTGTTCGATTTTCTTCGACATGTCCTGAAATTGCATGAGATGAGGTCCCTGTTGCTGCACCGCGAAAGATTGCGGGGGCCAGTAACGGATTTGGGCAAGTTTCTCAACCATGTTAGTGATGACGACGGCGGCGTGGCCGGGATCATGTCAGGGCATGGCAAGGGGGTTTTGATGGGACCGGGTGTATTCGCACGATTGGGCTTTATCGGGGCCGCCTGCCTGTTGTCCCATACGGCCATCGCGGCGACCCCGCCCCGGATCGGCGGCGCCGCACCCGATTTTGAACTGACGCTGGTGGATGGAAGCAAGGTTTCGCTCGCCTCGCTCAAGGGTCAGGTGGTGATGCTCAATTTCTGGGCCACATGGTGTGTGCCGTGCCGCAAGGAATTACCGACGCTGGACGCCTATTATGCGCTTCAGAAGCCGCGTGGCCTCAGGGTCTTTGCGATCACGACCGAAGGGTCGGTGCCGCTCTTTCAGCTCAAAAAACTGTTCGCCGCCATGGCGATCCCGTCCGCGCGCCGGATCAAGGGACCCTATGGACCGCTGACCGGCGTACCGACCAATTTCGTCATCGATCGCGCCGGGATACTGCGTTACGCACGGTCCGGCGCGTTCGATCTGGATAGCCTCAACACGGTGCTGGTGCCGCTGTTGCAGGAAAAGGCGCCGGGTTAACCGGCGCCCCCGATCAGCCGATCAGCGCGCTGACGCCCGGCAGCTCCTTGCCTTCCATCCATTCGAGGAACGCCCCCCCGGCGGTGGAGACAAAGGTGAAGTCGCCCGCGACTCCCGCATGGTTGAGCGCGGCGACGGTATCGCCACCCCCCGCCACCGACACGAGGCTGCCATCCTTGGTCAGCGCCGCCGCCGTTTTCGCCAGCGCGACAGTCGCCGTGTCGAACGGCGCCATTTCGAACGCGCCAAGCGGCCCGTTCCACACCAACGTCCGGCAATTTTTGAGCGCGTCGCCCAGCGCTTCCACCGCGGCCGGACCGACATCGAGGATCATCTCGTCCGCCGCGACTTCATGCACGTTGCAGGTCCGCACCGAGGGCGGATTGGCGGCGAATTCCTTCGCCACCACCACATCATAGGGCAGATGGATGATGCAGCCGGCCGCTTCCGCCGCGTCGAAGATCGCGTCGGCCGTGTCGCTCAGATCCTTTTCGCACAGCGACTTGCCGACATCGACTCCGCGCGCGTGCAGGAAGGTGTTGGCCATGCCGCCGCCGATGATGAGATGGTCGACCCTGGTCACGAGGTTGTTGAGGACATCGAGCTTGGTCGAAACCTTCGCGCCGCCGACGACCGCCGCGACGGGATGCACCGGCTCGCCCAATGCAGCGGTCAGGGCATCGAGTTCCTTTTCCATCGATCGACCGGCAAAGGCGGGCAGCTTGCGCGCCAGACCTTCCGTAGAGGCATGAGCGCGGTGCGCGGCGGAAAAAGCGTCGTTGACATAGAGATCGCCGATCGCGGCGATCGCATCCGCCAGCGCCGGGTCGTTCTTTTCCTCGCCGGCATGAAAGCGCGTATTTTCAAGGATCGCGATATCGCCGGGACGCATCACCGCGATGCCGTCGATCGCCGCCTGCCCCGCGCAATCGGGAATGAACTGCACTTCGCGCCCCAGCACCGCCGAGAGCGGCCGGGTGATCTTGCTCAGCGAATATTCCGGGTTCTTCTGGCCCTTGGGCCGGCCGAAATGGGCGAGGATCAGCACTTTCGCGCCGCGATCGGCCAGTTCCAGCACCGTCGGCATCGCCGCTCGCAGCCTTGTATCGTCGCTGACCGAACCGTCCTGCATCGGCACGTTCAGGTCTTCGCGCACCAATACGGCCTTGCCGCGAATATCACCCATATCGTCGAGCGTCTTGAACGGCTTGGTCATGTCTTTTCCCCTGAATACCCAGCCCGCTCGGGCTGAGCCTGTCGAAGCCCTGGCCTGTTCCCCGGAGAAAGGACAGGCCTCGACAAGCTCAGGGTGAACGGTGGCTAGTCCGTTCGTTAGATTACAGAAACTTCGCCACGACGCCGCTGGTGTCGATCATGCGGTTGGAGAAGCCCCATTCATTGTCGTACCAGCTCAACACGCGCACCAGCTTGCCGTCCACGACCGCTGTTTCCAAGCTGTCGACGGTCGAGCTGCGCGGGTCGCCATTATAGTCGATCGAAACCAGCGGCTCGTCCGAATAGCCAAGCACGCCCTTGAGCGGGCCGGATTCCGACGCTGCCTTCAGCAGGGCGTTGACCTCTTCCTTGGTCGTGGGGCGGCCCGGAATGAACTTGAGATCGACGACCGAGACATTGGGGGTCGGCACGCGGATCGACGACCCGTCGAGCTTGCCTTTCAGTTCGGGCAGAACCTCTCCCACCGCGCGGGCGGCGCCGGTGGAGGTCGGAATCTGCGACAGCGCGGCGGCGCGTGCGCGGCGCATGTCGCTGTGCAGCTGATCCAGCGTATTCTGATCGTTGGTATAGCTGTGGATCGTGGTCATGAAACCGCTTTCGATGCCCATGGCATCGTTCAGCACCTTGGCGAGCGGGGCCAGGCAGTTGGTGGTGCAGCTGGCGTTGGAGATGACGATGTCGTCGGCGGTCAGGGCGTCATGATTGACGCCGAACACCACGGTCCGATCGACATTGGTGCCGGGCGCCGAAATAATGACGCGCTTGGCGCCAGCGGTCAGATGCGCGCTCGCCTTGTCCTTGGTGGTGAAGATGCCCGTGCATTCGAGCGCGATCTGCACACCCTGCGCGGCGTGCGGCAGCTTGGCGGGGTCACGCTCGGCGGTCACGGCAATGCGCTTGCCGTCGATGACGAGGAAGCTTCCATCGACGCTGACGTCGCCCTTCCAGTTGCCGTGAACCGAATCGCGCTTGAACAGCAAGGCGTTGGCCTGCGCGTCGCCCAGATCGTTGATGCTGACCAGTTCGAGATCATGGTCGGTGCGCGACAGGATGGCGCGCGCCACCAGGCGGCCGATGCGTCCGAAACCGTTAATTGCTACCTTCGTTGCCACTGCACTAGCCTCCCTGTCAGGCGTTGATATCGATTAGACGTTGAGCGCCGCGACGATGCGCGGTGCGATCTTGGCGGCCGTCAGGCCGAAATGGTCGTAAAGCGCTTCGGCGGGGGCCGACGCGCCGAAACTGTCGATGCCAAAGCGCAGACCGGCGATGCCGGTATAGCGTTCCCAGCCAAAGGTCGTGCCCGCCTCGATCGATGCGCGCAGCACATGATGAGGCAGCAATTCGTCCTTGTAGGATTGCGGCTGCGCTTCGAAATGCGCCCAGCTCGGCATGGATACCACGTCCGCGCCAATGCCCTGCGCTTCGAGCAGCGCGGCGGTCTCCACCGCGATCTCGACTTCCGATCCGGTCGCGACCAGCACGACCTTGCGCTCGGCGGTCGCGGCACGCAGGCGATAAGCGCCCTTCGCGGAGAGATTTTCCGATTTTTCCGTCCGCAACTGCGGCAGGTTCTGCCGGGTCAGCGCCAGCACCGACGGGCCGGTCGCATCCTTGAGCGCCAGTTCCCAGCATTCCGCCGTCTCGACAATGTCGGCCGGGCGATAGACATCAAGGTTGGGGATCATGCGCAGCGACATGACATGCTCGATCGGCTGATGGGTCGGACCATCTTCGCCCAGGCCGATGCTGTCGTGGGTCAGCACATGGATGACGCGCTGCTGCTGCAACGCCGCCAGCCGGATGCCGCCGCGCATATAGTCGGAAAAGACGAGGAAGGTGCCGCCATAGGGGATGACACCGCCATGCAGCGCCATGCCGTTCATCGCGCAGGCCATACCGAATTCGCGAATGCCGTAATAGACATAGCGACCGGCATAATCGTCGCGGGTCAGCGGCCCCGTCTGCTTCGTCTTGGTATTGTTGGAGCCGGTGAGATCGGCCGATCCGCCCAGCGTTTCGGGCAGCAGCGCATTGATCGCGCCCAGCGTCAGTTCGCTCGCGCGGCGCGTCGCGACCTTTTGCGGACTGGCGATCAGCGAGTCGATATAGGCGTCGAGCGAGAAGTCGGCGGGGAGTTCGCCGGCCATGCGGCGGGTAAATTCGGCGTTATTGGCGTCACTTGCGATGCGTCCTTCCCACTCGGTGCGCACCGGGGCGCCCTTGGCGCCGATAGCCTTCCACGCGGCGGCGACATCGTCGGGGATGACGAACGGCTCGGCGCTCCAGCCCAGAAACTCGCGCGCGGCGGCGACTTCGGCGTCGCCCAGCGCGGAACCGTGGACGCCGGACGTGCCCGCCTTGTTGGGCGCGCCATAGCCGATCTTGGTAGCGCAGGCGACAAGGCTGGGGCGCGGATCGGCCAGCGCTTCATCGATGGCGCGACGCACGTCGGCGACGTCATGGCCGTCGCACGACACGACATGCCATCCGGTCGCGGCATAGCGTGCGCGGACATCTTCGCTGCTCGACAGGTCGACCGCGCCGTCAATAGTGATCTTGTTATCGTCCCACAGCACGATCAGGCGGCCAAGGTTCAGGTGCCCGGCAAGGCCGATCGCCTCATGATTGACGCCTTCCATCAGGCACCCGTCGCCAGCGATCACCCAGGTGCGGTGATCGACCAGCGCGTCGCCGAACTGCGCATTGAGGTGCCGCTCGGCAATCGCCATGCCGACCGCGGTGGCAAGGCCCGAACCCAGCGGGCCGGTCGTGGCTTCCACGCCCGCCAGCTCGAAATTCTCAGGGTGCCCGGCGCAGGGGCTGTGCAACTGACGGAAATGACGGATATCGTCCATCGTCGGCCGCGCATAGCCGGTCAGGTGCAGCAGGCTGTAGATCAGCATCGACCCATGGCCGGCCGACAGCACGAAGCGGTCGCGGTCCGCCCATTTGGGCTGCGACGGATCGAACTTCAGATAATCCTTGAACAGCACCGTCGCGACATCGGCCATGCCCATCGGCATCCCCGGATGGCCGCTGTTCGCCGCCTGCACGGCGTCCATGGAAAGGGCGCGGATGGCGTTCGCAAGCGACTTTTCGGAAACGGTCATCAGGGCGGGTATCTTTCCTGCAACAAAAGGCATCGCAAAACTCGGGGCCTTGCGAATCGCGATCGGGCCTCCTTTGTCGCCTCATGTGCTAGGCGTCAACCGCAGCGGGGCGACCCGTTCGCCGGAACGGACGTCGAAACCGACTACAGATTGCTTTTGCATGGCCCGAAGTTTCGCTATGCAGGATGCATGGCAAGCGACCGCATGATGCAGGCGATCGGCGCGCTGGAGCGCGCGATCAGCCGACTTGAGCGCAATATGGCGGCAGTGGAGGCGGCCCGAACGGCGGCGGCCTCGACCCGACCACCGTCGATCGATCGCGAAGCCGCTCGGGCGGCGCTCCGGTCGCTCGACGATCTGATCTCCGAGCTGAGAGACGGCGAAACCGGGAGCGCGAATCGTGGCTGAGACGACATTGCACATTACCGGCCGCCAATATGTCGTGCGCTGTCGTGATGGCGAGGAAGCCCATCTCGCCCATCTTGCCAGCCTGATCGAGGAAAAGGCGCGCGCCGCGCAGCAAAGCGCGCAGGGCCTCACCGAAACCCGCACCCTGTTGTTCGCCGCCCTGTTCCTGGCGGACGAGGTCGCGGACCTCAAGCGCCAGGCGGCGCAGCGACCGCCCGCCCTGCCCCTGGAGAGCGACGATTCCCCGGCCGCACAAGCGATAGAGGCATTGGCCGCGCGCATAGAAAAGCTGAACCAAAGACTTGTCCCGGAGCCACCGGCAGCCTAGATTGCGTATGACGGGTTCTGCCTGGTACGAGCTTTAGCGAACATCCCTGAGGCGATAATCACATCCTAGGGGGCTGTCTCTGGGCGGGTTCCGGCCCGATCTACATGGTCCCCACCTGACGTTGAGGCGTCAGAGGATTTTCCAGCACACGGCCAAGGTGGTCCCGTCACCCCCTCTCTTCCTTGCAGTCGCCGGTTGCAGCCGTCAGTCCCGACGGGCAGGAAGCGACCATGACCCACGACATGACCGACCCGGACAAGAGCCGGCTGCGCACGATCGCCCGGCAGCGGCGGCGCGAATTCGTCGCGGCGCTCGATCCGCTGGCCCATCGGCTCGCTTTCAAGGCGCTGCCCTCGCCCCTCGCGCGCCGAATCAACGCCGCCCGCTCGGTCGCGCTCTATATGGCGCTGGACGACGAGGCCCCGGCGCAGCGGCTGGCGGGGCAGTTGACGACGATGGGCAAGACCATCGCCCTGCCCCGCACGATCGACCGGCTGGGTGGCATGGAGTTCCTCGCCTGGCAACCCGACGACCCGCTCGGCCCCGGCCTGTTCGGCACCAGCCACCCGGAACCCGGCGACGGCCCGGTGACGCCGGACGTCATCATCGCCCCGCTGATCGCCTTCGACCGATCGATGAACAGGCTGGGGCAAGGCGGCGGCTATTATGACCGCGCCTTCGCCCGTTACCCGGACGCCTTGCGCATCGGCCTCGCCTGGTCGATTCAGGAGGAGGACGCGGTGCCGGCCGACCCGTGGGACCTGCCGCTCCACATCATCCTTACCGAAACCGAACTGATCGAAAGCCTGGACGCATGAGCATCGACCCCCGCCACATCTATGAGCCAAGCTGGCGCAAGCCTGTGGGCATGTTCGCCATCCTTGGCCTCATCCTCGGCTGGGCGGTGCTGGTAGGCAGCCTGTCGGGGCTGATCGGCGGCCTGCCCATGTGGGCGCAGGTTCCGATCTATCTGTTTCTGGGCCTGATATGGATCTGGATATTGCCGCTGCGGCGGCTGCTCGCCTGGATGGAGACCGGGCGCTGGCGGCGATGAGGGGCATTTGGAAGTGCGCGAAAGAGCGCATTTCATAAGGCCGCACCGGCCCTAAAGCCCGCCTGACAATCCCGATCTGGCGGATGGCCCCTGCCTCGGGGCTTCCTTCACGAACGCTTACAAAATGGCCATTCCCCCGAAGGAAAATGGCGCGAGTGACGGGGCTCGAACCCGCGACCTCCGGCGTGACAGGCCGGCACTCTAACCAACTGAGCTACACCCGCGTTCGGTGTGGAGCGGCCAGATATGCTGGCGCGTCCCACCTGTCAACCGTGAGAACCGGCACTTTTCTCTTTATCGTCATTTTCCTCGCGCGGGGCGACGGTCAGCGTGCCGCGCTCGAACAGGAAACCGGCGATATCGGGCATGCCAGCCGCCGAAACGACGGTCTGGATGATGATGAGCAGCGGTACGCCAAGCAGCGCGCCGGGCGTCCCCCACACCCACGCCCAGAAAGTGAGCGACACGAGAATCAGCAGCGGGTTCATCGTCAGACGGCGCCCGAGCACGGTCGGCGTCACCACATTCGATTCGACCAGATGGAAGGCGATCTGGAGCGCGGCGGGCAGCAACGCCTTCCACACATCGTCGAACACCATGAGGCCCCCCAGCCCCAGCAGCACGGCCGCCAGCATCGGCCCGAAATAGGGAACGAAGTTCAGCAGAGCGACGATGCCGCCCCACATCCAGGGCGATGGCATGCCGATCAGCCACAGCGCGACCGCGACCGCCGCGCCCAGGCACAGGTTGATGGTCGCGATCGTGATGACATAGGCCGATGTCGCATCGACCACATTCTGGATCACCCGCGCCACCGCCATCGCCCCGTCGAAACTGCCGCGACTGTTGATCGTGCGCCGCCGCAGCCGGGTCCATCCGGCGAGGAAAAAATAGATGATGAGCAGCGCAAACACCATCTGGATGATCGCCGCCGGGGCGGAGGTCGCGGCAAACTGCAACAGCGATCTTGGCGCATCGACGGCCGCCGTCTGCGCCGCCGCAGCCGGGCCGCTGGCGAGCATCTGCACCGTTTCATCGACAAAGCGCTGAAGCTGGGAATAGAAATCGATGAGCGGCGCCAGATTCGTCTGAATTTGCGGCAATCGCTGCGGCAGGATGCGGAACCAGTCGGTCGCCGGCACGATGATCAGCACCAGCGCCGTATTGGCGACCACCAGAAACGCCACGACCGCAAAGAGCGCCGCCAGCCCGGACGGAACGCCGCGCCGCTCCATCCATTCGAGGAACGGCACCAGCGCGATGGCGATGACGAGCGCGGCGGTGAGCGGCAGGAAAAACTCGGCCCCGGCGCGCAGGGCGAAGGGCAGCGCCAGCAGCAGGCCGATGCCGCTCGTCAGCGCGATGGACGCGAGCAGCCGGTCCCGCCGACGATTGATTTCCTGCTGTTCCTTCAGTGACACGTCCGCGTCGATCCCCTTGCCCACCTGCCATGCTCTGCACCCGCCCCGATGCCCCGTCAATTTGCAATCGATCCGGCGTCAAACCGTGATTCCGCCGCCGCCTTAACCAAATTTTGGCGCACAACGGCTAAGGCTGGCCACCGGGGAAGAAAACGGGGCAGTCGATGATCTGGCGATATCTGCGAAACCTCTGCGCGCTCGCCTGCGTCGCGGCAGCACCGATGGCTATGGCGCGCACCGACATCCGGCTGGAGCGGCAGATTTTCGTCGAACGCGTGACCACCGATCTCAACGGCCGTGCCCGCCGCATCCTGACGAACCCCGACCGCCTGTCGCCCGGCGATCGGCTGATCTTCGTCATCAACTGGAGCAATCAGGGCCGCCATCCGATCCAGAGCCTGGCCGTGACCAACGCCGTCCGGCGCGGCGTCGATCCCGATCCGTCCGATGCCGCCATGCAGGTGTCGGTCGATGGCGGGGCGCATTGGGGCCGGCTGGACCAGCTCTTGCTCGCAACGCCGCTGGGCGGCACGCGCCGCGCGGTGCCCGCCGATATCACCCATGTCCGCTGGACCCTGCCCGACGCCGTGCCGCCGGGCCAGGGCGGACGCCTGACCTATCGCGCCACGATGCGCTGAGGGCCGGTGCGGATGCGCCAAAGGCGCATTTCCAAACAGACTCTGAGGGCCGCAAAGCTTGAAAGGACTGCCTCTAGTCCGTAGAGGCTTCAGACAGCCACCGGAGAAATGCGGATGCCCAAAGAGGGCGAACTGACCTACCTCGCGCGCGTCGGCGATCCGGGACGCAGCCATTCCCTGCAAAAGCCCTTTTCCGATCCCGATGCCGGAATGCAACTGGCGTCGATCGGGTTCATCATGACCCTTTTGCCCCGTCCCCCGGCCCGGATACTCGATCTTGGCTGCGGTGGCGGCTGGACCAGCCTGTTTCTGGCACGCAGCGGCTATGAGGTCGTGGGACAGGATATCGCGCCCGACATGATCGATCTCGCACAGGAAAATGCCGCGCTGAACGGTCATCCGCCCGGACTGAGCTTTATGTGCAGCGATTTCGAATCGCTGGGGCTGGACGATCAGTTCGACGCTGCGGTCTTCTTCGATTCTCTGCACCATGCCGAGGATGAAGGGTCGGCGATCGCGTCCGCTTATCGCGCGCTCCGGCCGGGCGGCATCCTCGTTACCCATGAGCCGGGAGAAGGGCATTCTGTCGAGCCGGCCTCGGTGGACGCCATGACGCTGTATGGAGTGACCGAACGCGATATGCCGCCCCGCCTGATCGTGCGGCGCGGGATAGAGGCTGGGTTCCGCCATGCGCGGATATTGCCGATGCCGATCCATCTGTTCAGCGTCTTTTGCAAGGATCGCGGTCCCCGCCCGCCGTTGTTCAGCAAAGCTCGCTTTTTGCTGATCCGGCGGGCGTGGCGCATGTTGTTCGAACCGGACATGGCGCTGGGATCGATCGTGGTGCTGACCAAATAGCCCAGTTCAATCGTCGAATAACAACACCGGCGTTTCCAGCAGCACCCTGACAGCCTGAACGAAACTGGCCGCATCCCAACCGTCTACGACGCGATGGTCGCAGCTCATCGACAGGTTCATCAGCTTGGCCGGCACGACCTCGCGCCCGCGAAAGACGGGCCGCTCGACGATGCGGTTCGGCCCGATGATCGCGACCTCCGGCCGGTTGATGACCGGCGTCGTCGCGATGCCCCCGAGAGGGCCGAGCGACGTCAGTGTCAGGGTCGATCCCGACAGTTCCTCCGACTTCGCCTTGCCCGATCGCGCAGCCTGCGCGAGTCGGCCGATCTCCGCCGCCAGTTGCCAGACATTGCGGTCCTGCGCGTCACGGATCACCGGCACCATCAGCCCGGCGTCGGTCTGGGTCGCGATCCCCAGATGCACCGCGCCGAATCGCGTCACCACGCCCGCCTCATCGTTATAATGCGCGTTCAGCATGGGAAAGTCGGGCAGCGCCCGGCACAGGGCGACGATCAGCAGCGGCAACAGCGTCAGCTTCGGCCGGTCGCCCCGATGCGCGTTCAACTGCGCCCGCATCGCCTCCAGCGCGGTGACGTCGATTTCCTCGACATAGGAGAAATGCGGAATATGCCGCTTGGACGCCGCCATATTCTCGGCGATCCGGCGGCGCAGGCCGATGACTTTGAGCTGCTCGTCAGGCCGAACGACAGACCGACCGGCGGGGCGATAGCCCTGCGCCTGACCATAAAGCAGGAACGCGTCGAGATCGGCATGGCGGATATGGTCCCCCGCCGCCTTCACCTGCGCCAGATCGATGCCCAGTTCGCGGGCACGGGCGCGGACGGCGGGCGAGGCAAGCACCCCACTCCCCCCACTTTGGGATGCATCTGGGGATGCCATGGCCGCAGGCGGCTCCGCCTCGCTCGCCTTATCGGACTCAGCTGGCGGCGATACCGAAGTCTCCCCCGCCTCTTCAGCGACGGGCGCCGGGCTATCGTCCTGGCTCTGCTCTACCGCACGATCGCCCTCCGTCTCGATCTCCACCAGCATGGCCCCGATCGCGACCATGGCGCCCGGCTCCCCGGCAAGGCGGGTAACGATGCCAGCCACCGGACTTTCCATTTCGACGGTCGCCTTGTCGGTCATCATGTCGGCGATCGGCTGGTCCTCCTCGACCCGATCGCCGACCTTGACATGCCATGCGACGATCTCCGCTTCGGCTATGCCCTCGCCAATATCCGGCAGCCTGAATGGAAACAGCGCCATACCTGTCACTCCTTCATGATCTTGGCGATGGCTTCGCGGATGCGCACCGGGCCGGGGAAATAGGCCCATTCCAGGCTATGCGGATAGGGCGTGTCGAACCCCGTCACCCGCTCGATCGGCGCTTCGAGATGATAGAAGCATCGCTCCTGCACGAGGGCGAGCAACTCCGCGCCGAAGCCGCTGGTCCGCGTCGCCTCATGCACAATCAGACAGCGGCCGGTCTTGCGCACCGATCGCTCGATCGCCGCGATATCCAGCGGCACCAGCGTCCGCAGGTCGATGATCTCGGCGTCCAGACCGCTCGTCTCCACAACATCGGCGACGACATGCACCATCGTGCCATAGCAGAGGATGGTCAGCGCCTCCCCGGCCCGCACCACCCGCGCCTCGCCCAGCGCGACCTTGTAATAGCCGGTCGGCACCTGCGCTTGGCGGTGCCCGGCCCAGCTTCTCGCGGGCGTATCATAGTGGCCGTCGAACGGGCCGTTATAGATGCGCTTGGGTTCGAAGAAGATCGTCGGATCATTATCCTCGATCGCCGCGATCAGCAGCCCCTTGGCGTCATAGGGAGTGGACGGGATCACCGTTTTGATCCCCGATACATGGGTGAAGATGCCCTCGGGCGACTGGCTGTGCGTCTGGCCGCCGAAAATGCCGCCGCCAAAGGGCGACCGCACCGTCATCGGCGCGATGAACTCGCCCGCCGAGCGATAGCGCAGCCGCGCCGCTTCCGACACGAGCTGGTCGAGCGCGGGATAGATATAGTCGGCGAACTGAATCTCCGGCACCGGCCGCAAGCCGTAAGCGCCCATGCCCACCGCCACGCCGATAATGCCGCATTCGGTGATCGGCGTATCGAACACGCGGTTCTTGCCATATTTCTCCTGCAAGCCCGCCGTCGCGCGGAAAACACCGCCGAAATAGCCGACATCCTCGCCCATCACGATCACATCGGGATCGCGCGCCATCATCACGTCCAGCGCGCTGTTGATCGCCTGAATCATCGTCATCTGAACGGGTTCGTCGGAGGTTTCGAAATGGGTATCAGCCATGACGCGCGCGGCCTCCTTCCGTTCGTCCTGAGCTTGTCGAAGGGCCGTCCTTTTCTGTAACGAAGAGCAGGGCTTCGACAGGCTCAGCCCGAACGGCTGTCGTGCGGTTCATCCTCACAGCCCCGCCGCCTTCCATTCGTCCAGCATCTGCTGCTGCTGTTCGCGCAAATGCCACGGCATTTGTTCGAACACATCCTCGAACAGCGATTCCATCGGATGATGGAGACCATCGCCCAATATCCCGTTCTTTTCCGCCGCCCGCGCCGCGTCGCGCACCTCCTCCGCCAGCGCCTTGTCCATCGCGGCGTGGCGTTCCTCATCCCAGATGCCAAGGCCGATGCAATGCTGCTTGAGCCGCGCGATCGGATCGCCGAGCGGCCACTGGCTGCTTTCTTCGGCGGAGCGATAGACGCCCGGATCGTCCGATGTGCTGTGTCCCTCGACCCGATAGGTGAAATGTTCGATCAGCGTCGGTCCGGCATTGGCGCGGGCGCGGTCCGCCGCCCAGCGGGTCGCGGCATAGACGGCCAGCGCGTCATTACCATCGACCCGCAGCCCGGCGATGCCATAGCCGACCGCGCGCGCGGCGAAGGTCGTCGCTTCCGCCCCGGCGAATCCGGAAAAGCTGCTGATCGCCCACTGGTTGTTGACGACATTCAGGATCACCGGCGCGCGATAGACGCTGGCGAAGGTGCAGGCCGAATGAAAGTCGCCCTCCGCCGTCGATCCCTCGCCGCACCAGGTCGCCGCGATCCGCGTGTCGCCCCGCGCCGCGCTCGCCATCGCCCAGCCGACCGCTTGCGGATATTGGGTGGTGAGGTTGCCGGAGATGGAGAAAAAGCCCGCCTCGCGCGCCGAATACATGATCGGCAACTGGCGCCCTTTCAGCCGGTCGCCGCGATTGGAATAAATCTGGTTCATCATGTCGATGATCGGCCAGTCGCGCGCGATCAATATGCCCTGCTGGCGATAGCTTGGGAAACACATATCGTCGCGCGCCAGCGCCGTCGCCGCCCCGATCGACACCGCCTCCTCGCCCGTGGATTTCATGTAGAAGCTCGTCTTGCCCTGCCGCTGCGCGCGGAACATGCGCGCATCGAAGGCACGGGTCAGAGCCATGGCGCGCAGCATCCGCAGCAGCGTTTCCGGCGACAGGCCAGGGTTCCACTGGCCGACCGCCTGCCCCTCCTCGTCCAGCACCCGCACCAGCCCATAGGCCAGGTCGCGCATATCATTCGGGCTGGCCGTCTCATCGGGCCGCAGCGCCGCGTCGGCGGCGGGAATATCGAAATGGCTGAAGTCGGCCCGATCGCCGGGACGCGCGGGCGGCTCGGGCACATGCAGCCGCAGCGGAGCGATATTGTGGCCCGCTCCATCACCCGGCCCGGCGTCCGGTCGCGGCGACTCACTCATTCCGGCTCCTCTTGTGCAGCGCAATAATGTTGCTTGGTAAGCACATTATATTTCAACGCCGCAACTGGCAAGCCCTCCCTGTCCGCCCCCCTTTTCAGACGGCAACGGGCGCGGAAATAGCCGCTTGGGGCGCATAATCGACCACCTCGAAATCCTCAATCCGATAATCGAAAATGCTCGAAGGCCGCCGAAGTATCCGCAATTTCGGCGCACCCGATGGTGTCCGGCCGATCTGTTCCTCCACCAAAGCGGCATGGTTCAGATAGAGATGCACGTCGCCGCCCTGCCAGACGATCTCGCCCGGCTCCAGATCGCATTGCTGCGCCAGCATCCGCGTCATCATCGCCAGGCCGAAAATGTTGAAGGCGAAGCCCAGCCCCAGATCGCAACTACGCTGGAACAACAGGCCGTTCAGCCGCCCGTCCGCCACCTGAAACTGATAGGTCATATGGCATGGCGGCAGCGCCATCTGCGCCACCTCCGCCACATTCCATCCGGTGAACAGCAGGCGGCGCGAACCGGGCGTCTTGCGGATCGCCCCGACCAGATCGGCGATCTGGTCATGGCCCCGCTCGGCCCGCCGAAACAGCCCGTCGCCGGCGTCCTCATAACGCGGCCAGTTCACCCATTGCGCGCCATAGACCGGCCCCAGATCACCCCAGCGCGCCGCGAAATCATCCTCCGCGACGATCCGTGCCTCGAATGCGTCGCGGTCAATTTCCTCGCCCGTCGCGCGCCGGTAGGCATCCAGCGGCCAGTCGGTCCAGATATGCACGCCCTGCCGCACCAGTTCGCGGATATTGGTGTCGCCGGTCAGAAACCACAGCATCTCGCGCGCCGCGACCTTCCAATAGACCCGCTTCGTGGTCAGCAGCGGCACGGCGTCATCGGCCAGCGAAAAGCGCATCGTCGCGCCCAGCAGTGATCGCGTGCCGACACCCGTCCGGTCGATCCGCTCGCTTCCTTCGGCCCACACCCGCCGCATCAGATCCAGATATTGTTCTTCATAATGGACGGGCGCGGAGCTGGGATGGGTCAAGGCGGGAGCTTTCGTAACGAACCGAATCCGGCGGCTACCCGCATGTAGCCCACCGCCCGGCCCTCGCCAATCCGACCTTCACTTTGGACCAGACTTGCATCGCTTGCCGCCGAAATGGACCAGTCGCGGGATGGTGGAGCGGCGGCCGTCAGGCACAGCCTGATGCGATGCTCGACCGAAACGAACTCGCGATGGTGATCCTCGACGGCGACTGGCGCCCCGTCGAGCGACTGACCGGCCAGACCGACTGGCGCACGCTGATGCAGACGCTGCTGACGCGCGAATGCCGCTGGCTGGCGCTGGAACAGAAGCGCAAGGGCCGCTCCTCGCCGCTCCCCGACGCCACAGACATCGCCCTCACGCGCAGCCTGTGCCGACGCCTGCGCCCGATGGACATACAGCTTGCCGACCATGTCATCCGGGCAGGCGGCGATCATTTCAGCTTCCGCGCCGCCGGGCTGCTTTGAGTGTCTGTTTGAAAATGCGTGGAAGACCGCATTTAAGGTTGCCGCACCGGCCCTCACCCACCCGACCGCCCACAGAGTGTATCCTGAATGGGCGGTCGGGTGGGTTCAAACGAGTGACGTGCCTCGTTTGAAGGGCCGGAGCGGATGCGCCAAAGGCGCATTTCCAGACAGACTCTCGAAGTAAGAAAAAAGCGCCATCCCCCGCTTGCCAGCCCGGAAACCCGCAACTATAGACCGCCGCCTGCCTTACGGGATCGCCCAAAAGCGATTCCGGCATCGGTCGGGGAATAGCTCAGCCTGGTAGAGCACTGTCTTCGGGAGGCAGGGGCCGGAGGTTCGAATCCTCTTTCCCCGACCAACATATTGCATGGCGAGAAACGCCGCATTTGCGGCGCCTCGTCTCGCCACACTGTCTATCCGATCATCATCAGACTGGCATTGCCGCCGGCTGCCGTCATGTTGATCGAGGTCGACACCTCCTCCAGCAGCGCTTCGAGCGGAGCGCGCTCCGCCTCGTTGCCGACCGCATGGACGGTGACGATCGGCCCTTCCATCTCCGCCACCGCGCGCACGACCTCTGCAACATGATCCGCGTCGCCCTCCACCAGCGCGACGCTTGGTCGATCGGCCATCCCCGTCGAGAAACACGCTGCAATCTCGCCCGGTAAGTCATCCGGCAAAGCCATGCCCCGCACCACGCCGCGATTGCCGGTGGCAAGCACCGCCGCCATCTGGCGCAACAACCCGCCCCGCGTCCTCGGATATAGCAGGATCTTCCCGCGCGGATGGAGCGCATAAAGGTTGCGCTCCCCCACCGGCCCCGGCAGCTCCATGACCATGCCCCAGGCGGACTCCTCGCTACAACGCCGCGCAAAGGTGGCCGCTTCGATCTCGCCCTGCGCTTCCAGCCATTGCGCGAATGGTGCGAGCAAGGGCGGGCAAACCTCGCTCGACAGGGTCACGGGCATCGTCCTGACCAGTCGCCCCAGATAAAGCGGCCCGCCCGCCTTGGGTCCGGTCCCCGACAGCCCGCGCCCGCCAAAGGGCTGAACCCCCACGATCGCACCGATGACGTTGCGATTGATATAGAGATTGCCCGCCTTCACCCGCGCCGTCACCCGCGTGATTGTTTCGTCCAGCCGCGTGTGCAGCCCGAAGGTCAGGCCATAGCCGGTCGCATTGATCGCATCGACCAGCCCGTCCAGTTCGTCCCGACGAAAGCGGATGACATGCAGAACAGGGCCGAACACCTCGCGCTTCAGGCTGGCGATGGCGTCGATCTCGATGATCGTCGGCGGCACGAACGTTCCGTGCAGCGTCGCGGTCGACAGCGGCAGTTGGTCCACGCGCAGCCCCTGTGCGCGCATGGCCGCGACATGCGCGTTGATCGTCGCCTGCGCCCGCGCGCTGATGACGGGGCCGATATCGACCGCCAGCCGGTCGGTCGGCCCTACCGCCAGTTCCGCCAGCGCGCCCCGCAGCATGTTCAGCACGCCGTCCGCCACATCCTCCTGCACGCACAGGATGCGCAGCGCCGAACAGCGCTGTCCGGCGCTGTCGAAGGCCGACGCGATGACATCGCCGACCACCTGTTCGGCCAGCGCGGAGGAATCGACGATCATCGCATTCTGCCCGCCGGTTTCGGCGATCAGGGGAATGGGCCTGCCGTCCGGCGACAGGCGCGTGGCAAGCTGACGCTGGATCGACCGTGCGACCTCCGTCGATCCGGTGAACATGACGGCGGCGATCTGCGGCGCGGCCACCAGCGCCGCGCCGACATCGCCTGCTCCCGGCAGCAGTTGCAGCGCATCGGCGGGCACCCCTGCTTCATGCAGGATGCGCACGCCCTCCGCCGCGATCAGCGGCGTTTCTCCGGCGGGCTTGGCCAGCACCGGATTGCCTGCCACCACCGCGGCGGCGATCTGGCCGGTGAAGATCGCCAGCGGGAAATTCCACGGACTGATGCACAGCACCGGCCCGAGCGGCGCCTGTTCCGGGCCGAAGGTCGCGCGCGCCTGAACCGCATAATAGCGCAGGAAATCGATCGCCTCCCGCACCTCGGCAATGGCGTTGGAGGCCGATTTCCCGGCTTCCCTGATGATGAGTCCCATCAGGATCGGCATCCGCGCCTGCATCGCATCGGCGGCGCGCTCCAATATCGCGGCCCGCCCCGCGACCGGCGTCTCGAACCAGCGACTCGACGCAGCGTACTCGACCGCCCGGCGCACATCCGCCTCGCTCGCCTCGATCACATGGCCGACGATATCGCGATGATCGGCGGGATTCAGCACGGCGCGCGCCTCCCCCGTCGAACCCTCCGGCGCGGCGGTCCATTGCATCGCCGCGCTGTCCCGCAGAGCCTCGCCCAGCATCGCCAGCGCGTTCTCATCGCTCAGATCGATGCCGTCCGAATTGCGCCGGTCGGGGTAAAGCGCGCCCGGTAGCGCAATCCGGTCATGCCGCGCGCCCGGATGCGGCATGGCGCGCATAGTCTCCGCCGGGTCCGCGACGATCTCCCCGATCGACACCGAAGGATCGCCGATCCGGTGCACGAAGGATGAGTTCGCGCCATTTTCCAGCAACCGCCGCACTAGATAGGCGAGCAATGTCTCATGCGTCCCCACCGGCGCATAGATGCGGCATGGCCGGTCCAGCCGGTCCTTGCCCACCACCTGCTCGTAAAGCGGCTCGCCCATGCCATGCAGGCACTGAAACTCATAATCGCCCACGGCAAAATCCGGCCCCGCCAGATGATGGATGGTCGCGACCGTCTGGGCATTATGCGTCGCGAATTGCGGGAACACGGCGTCCGGCGCGGCCAGCAGCCGACGCGCGCAGGCGATATAGGCGACGTCGCTGTGCGGCTTGCGGGTGTAGACCGGAAAGTCCGCCAGCCCGTCCACCTGCGCGCGCTTGATTTCCGCGTCCCAATAAGCGCCCTTGACCAGCCGCACCATGATCCGCCGTCCGCCGCGCCGCGCCAGATCGACGATCCAGTCGATCACGAACGGGCAACGCTTGCCATAGGCCTGCACGACGAAGCCAAGCCCGTTCCATCCGCCGAGCGCGGGATCGAGCGCCAGGCTTTCGAGCAGGTCGAGCGACAGTTCCAGCCGGTCCGCCTCCTCCGCGTCGATATTGAAACCGATGTCATAATGCCGGGCGAGCGCGGCGAGTTGCTGCACACGCGGCAGCAGTTCCGCCATGACCCGGCCCGCCTGCGCCCGGGCGTAACGCGGGTGCAGCGCCGACAGCTTGATCGAAATGCCCGGCCCCGCAACAATGCCGCGCCCGGCCGACGCCCGCCCGATCGCATGGATCGCCAGCTCATAATCCTGCCAGTAGCGCGCCGCATCCGCCGCAGTCGTCGCCGCTTCGCCCAGCATGTCATAGCTGTGGGTGAAGCCCTTCGCCTCCATCACCCGCGCGCGCTTCAGCGCCTCGCCGATGGTTTCGCCGGTGACGAACTGTTCCCCCATCATCCGCATGGCGAGATCGACGCCGCGCCGGATCACCGGCTCGCCCGCGCGCGCCACCAGCCGCGTCAGCGCCGCGCCAAGGCCCCGGTCGTCGACGCTGCCGACCAGCTTGCCCGTCATCACCAGCCCCCACGTGGCGGCGTTGACGAACAGCGACCGCCCGCCGCCCATATGCGCGCGCCAGTCGCCGTTCGCGATCTTGTCGCGGATCAGCGCGTCGCGCGTGGCGGCGTCGGGAATGCGCAACAGCGCTTCGGCAAGGCACATCAGCGCGACGCCCTCATCGCTCGACAGCGCATATTCCTGCACGAGTCCCTCGACACCGCCGCTGCGCCCCCGCGCCCGCAAGGCCGACACCAGCCTGACCGCCATCGCCCGGATTGCATCACGATCGGCTGGCTCCAGCGTCGCCGCCTCCAGCAACGGCGCGAGGCAGGCGGCCTCGTCCCTGCGATATGCTGCCGTGATGGCGGCGCGCAAAGGCGATTGCGGCCGGATCGGCGGCGCAAAGGCGGCGAAGGGCGGGCGAGTCATCGGTCCATCCTACTCCTGCCAGCCCCCGGTCGCTCCGCCTTTTCTCGCACCGGCGCCGGCACATCGCGCCCGGCCGGCCGCCTACTATTATCTACCCCGCCCGGTGATAATCATAATCATGGGCGCGGGCATGCTGCTTGGTCAGGATCGCGCCCAATATCGCGCCGCCCGCCTGCCGCATCCGGTCCACCGCGACGCGCAGTCCGCCATGATGGTTGCGCCCCCATTCCACGATCAGCACGCTCGCCTGCGCCTTCGCCGCGAGCAGGGGCGCGTCGGACAGGCCCAGGATCGGCGGCGCGTCGATCAGCACCGAATCATAGCGGCCCTGCAAGTCCGCCAGCAACGCATCGAGCGCGGAGGCGGACAGAAGCTCGGCCGGATTGGGCGGCATCGCCCCGCAAGGCAGCACTGACAGCCCCGCCACACCGCTCTCGGCGACCGCATCCTCCAGCCTCGCCTGCCCGGTCATGACCTCGCTCAGCCCCTTGTCCGGGGTCAGGCGAAAAAGGCTGTGCTGACGGGGCCGTCGCATGTCGCAATCGACGACGATGATCCGCTTGCCGAGGCCAGCCAGCGCCAGCGCCAGCGCATGAAGCGTTGCCGATTTGCCCTCCCCCTCCTGCGCGCTGGTGAACAGGATCGACCGGGGCAGGCCCGCAACCGACCCCAGCAGCAGCGACGCGGCGATGGGGGCGATGATTTCGCCCGGAAGCACCCCGTCGCCCGTCGACGGGATCGCGCCCAGCAGCGGCAGGTCCACCCGTTCGGCGAGCGTTTCCGCCGATGTCACCGCATCGTCGAAAATATGCCGCGCCGCGATCAGCAGCAATCCCAGCAGAAACCCGCCCAGCGATGCGAGCAGCATGGTGACGCCGATATGCGGCGAGGATGGCCGGGTCGGCACCGCCGCGCGGTCGAGCGGCTGGATATGCCCGGCCTGAAAACCCGCCTGCGACGCCATGTCGCGATAGCGCTGGAGCAGGCTGTCGTGCAGCAGGCGATAGGTGTCGACCTGCCGCTCCATGATGCCCATCTGCATGTCCCGGCCGCGCTCGGCCATCGCGTCGCGCTCCAGACCGGCGATTTCGCGCGCGATCTGCTTTTCGCCATGGGCGGCGACCTCATATTGCTGGCGGATCGACGCGCGGATCGTGTTCGCCATCGCATCCGCCTGCTCGTCCAGCGCGTTCAGCCGGGCGCGCGCCTCGCGCATTTCGGGGTGCGCGTCCTTGCGGAATTGCCGTTCCTCGGCGACTTCGGCACGCGCCTGCGCCCGCTGCGCCATCAACTGCTGCATCGCGCCATTGCCCAATATTTCGGGCAAGCTGTCGGTCCCGGCCGCACGCGCGCTTTCCCAACGCTTCTGCGCCGCGATCCTGTCGGCGGTCGCCTGCGCGCGAAAGCCGTTAAGCTGCTCCAGCCGCGCCGCGACGGAGCCACCGCTGGCGCCCGACGGCTTGCCTTCATCCCCGACGATGGCGCTGGCGCCGACATGCGCCGCATAGCCCGCCAGATCGCGCTCGGCCCGTTCCAGATCGCGGCGCGCGCCATCCAGTTCGCCCAGCAGAAAGCGGCGCGCCTGCACCCCCGATTCAAAACCCCGCTTCAAATCCGCCCGGATCAGGCTGTCGGCGTAGCTGTTCGTGACCCGCGCCGACAAAACCGGATCGGCGCTGATAAAGCTGATCCGCATCACCCGCGATTTGCCCGGCAGCTCGACGGTCAGCCCCTCGCGCAGCAGCTTCACCACCTTGTCGGCTTCCACCTGTCGCTGGCTGAGCGTGCCGACGCCCTGACCCGGCCTGCGGCTGCCCATATCCTCGAAAAAGCGGTCGCTGCCGACCAGCGAAAGATCGCGCGCAACATCTTCGGCGATAGCGCGGCTGCGCAGCACCTCCATCTGGGTCTGCATGATCGCCTCGCCATCGGCGGCCACATCCGGCCTCGGCGTCGCGCCGGCGGCCCCTGCCGGCACATCCTCCACCTCGACCGAGGCGGTGGCGCGATAGTCGGGCGTTGACAGCAGGATATAGATGATCCCCGCCAGCACGCACAACGCCATGGTGACGAACAGGATGATGCGGTTGCGCCGCACCACGATCCCGGCATCGCGCGACAACTGCACCAGATGCGCCAGCCGCCCGCCTGCGGCGTTCCCCATCCGGTCAGACCTGCCCATCAATGCTTCCCGTCCAGCGCGATGAACCCGGTCGCCAGCGCGGGAACCGCCAGCAATGCCCCGCCCAGAATCGCTTTTGCCCGCGAAAGCCCCACGATCACGATATCGCCGGGGCGTATTTCCGGATCGGTCGCTGCGCCTTTGCGGATCGCCGACAGATCGAACATGGCGGCCTGTCGCCCGTTCTCGCCCTCGCGCACGACGACGATCTGGACCAGGCTGGCGAGGCGCGTCGGCCCCTTCGCCATGGCCACCGCCTGCAACAATGTGATCCGCCCCGCGATCGGGAACAAGCCCGGCTCGCGCACTTCACCATCCACGGTGATCCGTCGCGCCACCGCCTCTTTCACGAAAATCGTCACCTGCGGCGAAATGAGATAGCGCTGACCCAGCCGCCCCGCAATCACATCGGCCGCTTCCTCCGCCGAAAGACCCGCTACCGGTACATCCCCGATCAACGGCATGCGCACCGCGCCGGCCGCCGTCACGCGCGCGTCCTCCAGCGAAAGGCCCGGCTCATGATAGACCTGAATGCGCAGCACATCGTCGGCGGCAATAGGATAGTCGGCGCCGACAGCAGCGGGGGGCGGAATCACCGCATAGGCGGCGCTCCCCTTAGGCGCGTCGCCCGTCGTGGAACAGCCCGCGAGCGCGGCCAGCATCGCCATGCCCGCCAGATAGGATCCGAAGCTGCCCGTCATTCCCGGCCCTTCCCCGCGCGGAGCGGATGACGGCCGATAAAGCCATCTTCAGCGGCGGGGCGTAGCGATGCCGCCAAAGCTTGGCAACCGCGCGCCGGACGGGCTGCGCGCGGGCGTGGACGATCAGAGCGCGGCGCGAGTGGGTTCCGGCGCCGCCAGCCTGCGCGGCTGATCGGGCCAGATACCCCGCGTATCATACACCGCTTTGCCGGCGCGCTCGTCGACGGGAACCGATTTGAACATGTCATGATCGACAAGAATGACGAAAACGCCGCATTGTTCCAGTGCCGTATCGAGATCGATCAGCTCAGCGCCCGTCCCCGCAAACTCCATCGGCAGGTCTTGCGCATAGGGTTCGACGATCCTGATCCTGCGGCCATAACGCCGCGCCAGCCGCGCCGCGACCTTGACTGCCGGGCTTTCGCGGAAATCATCGATATTGGCTTTGAAAGCGAGGCCGAGGCAGGCGACGCTCTCACCGGCGAACGCATCGATCATATCCGATGCTTTCGCCACGACATAATCGGTCTTGCCGTCATTCACCTCGCGCGCGGTGCGGATGATCCGGGCGTTTTCGGGGTCGCCATGGACGATGAACCACGGATCGACCGCGATGCAATGGCCACCGACGCCGGGGCCGGGCGACAGGATATTGACTCGCGGATGCCGGTTGGCGAGCCGGATCACCTCCCACACATCAATATCCATATTCTCCGCGATGACCGATAATTCATTGGCAAAGGCGATGTTCACGTCACGAAAACTATTCTCCACCAGCTTCACCATTTCCGCCGCCCGCGCCGTCGTGGTGATGCACGCCCCGCGCACGAACTGGCGGTAAAATCCCAACGCCTTGCGCGCACAACGCGGCGTGATCCCGCCGATGCAGCGGTCGTTGTCGATCAGTTCAACGAGGATGCGGCCCGGCAGCACGCGCTCAGGGCAATAGGCGATGGCGATATCGCCCTGCACGCCCTTACCCGGCATTTTGAGGTCTGGCCGCATCGCGCCGATCACATCGCGCATCGCTTCGGTCGTGCCGACAGGCGAGGTGGATTCCAGGATGACGGTGTCACCCGCCTTCAATACGGGCGCGACTGTGCGCGCGGCCTTCAGGACATAGCTGATGTCGGGCGCGCGATCCTCCGCAACCGGGGTCGGCACGGCGATGATGAACACATCGCTTTCCTCGACCTCCAGACTGGCGCGCAACTTGCCGCGCGCCACCACACCCTGCACCAGCCCGTCGAGATCGACTTCCTCGATATGGACCCGGCCCGAATTGACAGTTTCGACGACATGGGCGCTCACATCGACGCCCACCACCTGCGCGCCACCGCGTGCGATCAGCGCCGCGGTCGGCAGGCCGATATAGCCAAGGCCGATGACGGAAACCTTCTGATGGGTATCGACGGGCATGGGCAGCGAAGTCCTTTGAGGCGATGGATCGCCCGCCGTGCTGCCCGAAAATGCTGAAGATTTCGGTAATGGCTTCGCCAGATTGAGTCGGATACGGGCCGTTCAGCCGGCGGCAATGACCGCCGCGATCCGCTCCGCCGCCTGCCCGTCACCGAATGGGTTGTGCGCTCGCGCCATCGCCCCATAGGCATCCTCGTCGTCCAGCAGCGCCAGCACTTCGCGCACGATCACATCGCGATCCGTGCCGACCAGCTTCGCCGTTCCCGCCTCGATCCCTTCGGGCCGCTCGGTCGTCTCGCGCATCACCAGCACCGGCTTACCGAGCGAAGGCGCTTCTTCCTGCACGCCACCGCTGTCGGTCAGCACCAGATGGCTCATGTCGAGCAGCCGGACGAAATGCGGATAGTCGAGCGGCTCGATCATCGCGACATTGGAAAGGTTGCCAAGCACCGCATCCATAACCGGACGGACATTGGGATTGGGATGCACCGGAAAGATCACGGCAACATCGGGTCGCGCCGCGATATCGGCGATCGACCGGGCGATCGCCTCCATCCCGCCGCCGAAATTCTCGCGTCGATGGCTGGTGACAGCGATGATCCGTTTGCCAGAGAAACGCGAGGCGAGATCGTCCAGTCCGCCTGCGAGCGCCGGGTCCGCCAGCACCCGCTCGCGCGTTGCCAACAGCGCATCGATCACCGTATTGCCCGTCACATATATGCCCGCCGTGTCCCTATTCTCTTTCAGCAGCGCATCGGCGGCCGCCTGCGTCGGCGCGAAGTTCATGTCCGCGATACAGGCGACGACGCGGCGATTAACCTCCTCGGGCCAGGGATGATGAATATCGCCGCTGCGCAGGCCGGCTTCGACATGGGCGACCGGGATCTTGCGGTAGTAAGCGGCAAGGCTCGCCACCATCGTCGTCAGCGTATCGCCATGCACGACCACGCGGTCCGGCTGCTCGGCATCGAACGCTTTGCCCAATGCCACGATCAGCGTGGCCGTCAGCCCGTCCAGCGTCTGATTGGGGGTCATGACATCCAGATCGATATCCGGAGTGACGCCCGCAATCTCCAGAACCTGGTCCAGCAAGCCGCGATGCTGCGCCGTCACGATCACCCGTGTTTCGATATCGGCCCGCGCCCGCAGCGCGTGGATCACCGGAAACAGCTTGATCGCCTCCGGCCGGGTGCCGAAAACCAGCGCAACTTTCATTAGCCACTCCCTATCTGTGCAATGGCCCCTCATCTGGCAGAAAATAGTATACAGCGGCTGAACACCGATCAAATGATGCTGCAACGCAACGAATTGAATTCTTCGTTGCCTGTGATTAGAGCCGGATAAAGATTTTGTTGGCGGAGCCAGAATCCTTATGAAAATCACGATGATCGGCACGGGCTATGTGGGCCTTGTGTCGGGGGCCTGTTTTGCCGATTTCGGTCATGATGTGGTGTGCGTGGACAAGGATGCCGGCAAGATCGCAGCGATCGAGGCGGGACGGATGCCGATCTTCGAGCCGGGCCTGGATCAACTCGTCGGCTCCAACGCGACGGCGGGGCGACTGACTTTCACGACCGGCCTCAAGCAAGGCGTAAAAGGCGCGGACGCGATCTTCATCGCGGTCGGCACGCCTTCGCGCCGGGGCGATGGCCATGCCGACTTATCCTATGTCTACGCCGCCGCGCGCGAGATTGTGGAGGCGCTCGATGGCCCGGCGGTGATCGTCACCAAGTCGACCGTGCCGGTCGGCACCGGCGACGAGGTCGAGCGGATCGCGCGCGAGCTGCGCCCCGACCTCGACATCGCGGTCGTCTCCAACCCGGAATTTCTGCGCGAAGGCGCGGCGATCGGTGATTTCAAGCGGCCCGACCGGGTCGTGGTGGGCACCACCGGCGACGAGCGCGCGATCGGGGTGATGCGCCAGATTTACCGGCCGCTCAGTCTGAACAAAGCGCCGCTGATGTTCACCGGGCGGCGCACGGCCGAACTCATCAAATATGCCGCCAATGCGTTCCTGGCGACCAAGATCACCTTCATCAACGAAATGGCCGACCTGTGCGAAGCTGTCGGCGCGGAAGTGCAGGATGTGTCGCGCGGCATCGGTCTCGACAATCGCATCGGCAGCAAATTCCTGCACGCAGGGCCAGGCTATGGCGGCTCCTGCTTTCCCAAGGATACGCTGGCGCTGGTCAAGACCGGCCAGGATTATGACACGCCGATCCGCATCGTCGAGACGGTGGTGCAGGTCAACGACCTGCGCAAGCGCGCCATGGGCCGCAAGATCGTCAAGGCGCTGGGCGGCGACGCGCGCGGCAAGACGGTCGCGCTGCTGGGCCTCACCTTCAAGCCCAATACCGACGACATGCGCGATGCGCCCAGCCTCGCCATCGTTCAGGCGCTGGAAGATGCCGGCGCGACGATCATCGCCTATGATCCCGAAGGCATGGAGGTCGCCGCACCGATGATGCCCAACGTCGTCATGGCGAGCGACGCCTATGCCGCCGCGCAGGGCGCCGACGCCGTCGTGCTCGTCACCGAATGGGATATTTTCCGCGCCCTGGACCTCAAGCGCCTCGCCGCCACCGTCCGATCGCCGATTCTCGTCGACTTGCGCAACATCTATCCCGTCCACGAAGTCACAGAAGCCGGATTCGCCCTCACGCGCATCGGCGGATGAGGATAAAGCCGCGCGAGGAGAGCGTTTGGCCGCAACCCGGCCACTGGGCCATCGCCCTCGCGCTCCTGATGCTCCTGATGCTGGTTGTGCCGGTGCTCGCTGCTTTTACCTGAGGCTGGCCGAAATCAGGCCTTGATCTTCCATCCCCGGCGCAGCGCCACATAGCATGCCGCCCCCAACAAGAGGTTCAGTCCAAGAATCACAACCGCGCCGGTCGGCACATTGCTGTCCGCGCGCGACAGGAAGCCATACCGAAAACCCGAGATGATGTAGAAAAACGGGTTGGCGTGACTCAACGTCCGGAACAGGGGCGACAGCCGGTCGATCGCGTAGAAAGTGCCTGACAAGAGAGACAGCGGCGCGATCACGAAATTGGTGATCGCCGCCCCATGATCGAACTTGTCGGCCCAGATCGACGTCAGCACGCCGATGAAGGAGATCAGCATCGCTCCGCCAATGCCGAACCACATGATCGCCCAGGGATGGATGGGCATCACATGAACGCCCGGCCACAGCGCCATCGCGATCCACAGCGCGATGCCCACCACGCAGGCCCGCGTCACCGATGCCGCGACCAGCGCGAACAACAGTTCGCCGGCGGAAATCGGGGGCATCAGATAATCGATGATAGTCCCCTGCATCTTCCCGGCGAGCAGCGAGAAGGAGCTGTTCTGGAACGCCGCCTGCAACATGCCGGTACCGACGATCAGGCCCGGCGCGATGAAATCGGTAAAAGGCACGCCCAGCACCGTCCGGCTCCCGCCACCCAGCGCGATCGAAAAGATCACCAGGAACAACAGAGTCTGGATCGCGGGCGCCCATACCGTCTGGAGCTGCACCTTCATGAAGCGCCTCACTTCCTTTTTGTACAGCGCGTAGGTTCCGGGCCAGTTGACGTTGCGGATGACCTTTTCGCCCGGCTCGTGAAAGGGCGCCGGGATCGCGGCGGCGTCTGCAATTTTCGGCTGGTTGTTCATGACGGGATCGACTATCGGGTGGCGTTGAGCGCCGCAAGGGCGTTGTTCGCGCCTTTGCAAGCGCGCGATCGCTCACCATATAGGGCGCGATCAAGAGATTTTGAGGAGTTTTTCATTGTCCTGGACCGACGAGCGAATCGACCAGCTCAAGGCGATGTGGGAAAAGGGCCTGACCGCGAGCCAGATCGCGGAAGAGCTTGGCGGCGTCAGCCGTAACGCGGTGATCGGCAAGGCGCATCGCCTGGACCTGCAATCCCGCCCATCGCCGGTGAAAGCGAATGAAGCGCCCAAGAAAGCGCCTCCGCCGCGCAAGGCCGCCGCCAGCGCGACGCCCGAGCCGGAAGCCCCCCGCCCCGCCGCAGCGCCAGAGCCTGCACCCGTTCGCGCCGCCGCGCCGGTGGCGCCCTCCGCGCCGACCTCGCCTGCTGGCGAAGCGGCGCCAGCGCCTGCCGCGCCCCAGCCGCGCATCGTTTCGGTCGGCCCCGGCGGATTTCTGCGTCAGGGCCCTGGCGATCAGCAGGCCCCGATCCCGCCCGCGCCGCCGCGCCGGCTTGTCCCTGCCAAGCCAAGCGCCGAGATCGCCGGCAAGACGAGCCTGCTCGACCTGACGGAGCGGATCTGCAAATGGCCACTTGGCCATCCGGGCGAGCCTGACTTTCATTTTTGCGGGGAACAGGTTAACCCCGGCTTCCCCTACTGCGTCGAACATTGCGGCCGCGCCTATCAGGCGCAACTGCCGCGTGGCACGCGCCGCCCGCCCCCGCCGCTACCGTTCGGTGGCCCACGGGTGCGCTAATATACTCGCATTTTCCGCAAAGGAAAAAGGCCGGCTCCCCTACAGGTGCCGGCCTTTTCTATTTTCGCTGCTCAGAAGCGGAAGCTGGCCGTCGCCATCACGCTTTGCGTGTCGAACTTGTCGCCGCGCCCGATATCGGTGCTATCCCGCGTCGGGAAGTTGACAAAGGGATTGGGTAAGGTTGCCGACCCGGCCGTGACATTCACGTTGTAATCGTTGGTTTTATAGCGGGTCCAAAGATAACGCGCCCCGATCGAAAAATTGGGCGCGACCTTCGCCTCTACACCGCCGCCCATTGTCCAGCCCCACGCGTTCTCATTGCTGCCGGATGGTGCAAAGCCATTCGCGGAGCCTATCGAACTGAAGCTGTTCTTCACCTTCGCATAAGCAAGACCGCCCGTGATGTATGGCATTACCCCGCCGGGCGTTGTGTAACCCAATCGCGCGCGCAGATTACCGTTCCAGTCGATCCGCCGCGTCATGGTGTAACTCGCCGGAGTCCGCGAAAATTCACTCACGCTATCGCTGATATAGGCTTTACCGCCTTCTGCCACGACGCCCGCCACGATGCTGCCGAACTGCATATCATAGCCGATATGCCCCATCCAGCTGACCGCATCCTTGTCACCGTCGCAACCATCTGCCCGGTTGGGGCCGCGAGCCGCGCCGCCGCATGTGCCACGATCAAAGGCGTTGGCGCCGGTGCCGGTACGCACCACATCATTATAATTGCCGTCGCCATTGGTGTCGAACCGCAGATGTTCGCCACCATCCTTTTTCTGGAACGTGTAGCCCAGAGACCCGCCCACATATGGGCCAGTCCAGTTCACCGCCCCGGCATCCGTCTGCGCCACTGCGGGCATCGCGAGAATGAGCGAGACCGTGGCGCCAAGCGGCGCAATCCCCAGTAATTTCATGCAATTTTCTCCTGCCCTAGGGCCAATACGCCCTGTCCGCCCCAACGGCTCCGCCTGACTTTGGTTTCCGCCGCCCGTGTTACATTTCATTGCCAGGCATTGTCGGACGCCCCGCTTGCGCAACCCACCCCCGCCCTTATACCTCGTCCCATGTCCGATGATCTGTTCGCCAAACAACCCACATCCTCACCCGGCTATGACGCCTCCTCGATTGAGGTGCTGGAAGGGCTGGAGCCGGTACGCCGCCGCCCCGGCATGTATATCGGCGGCACTGACGAGCGCGCCCTCCACCATCTCGCGTCCGAAGTGCTCGACAACAGCATGGACGAAGCGGTGGCGGGTCACGCCACCCGGATCGAAATCACGCTGGAGCCGGGCAATCGCCTGACCATCACCGATAATGGCCGGGGCATCCCGGTCGATCCGCATCCCAAATATCCGGGCAAATCGGCGCTGGAGGTCATCATGACCACCCTCCATGCCGGGGGTAAATTCACCGACAAGGCCTATGCCACTTCGGGGGGCTTGCATGGCGTCGGCGCCAGCGTGGTCAACGCCCTGTCGAGTGTGACCGTGGTGGAAGTCGCCCGCAACAAAGAGCTGTTCCGCCAGGGCTTCGCGCAGGGCCTGCCCACCAGTGGCCTCGAAAAGGTCGGCGCGGCGCCCAACCGGCGCGGCACGTCAACCATGTTCATCCCCGATACCGAGATTTTCGGCGAACAGAAGTTCAAGCCAGCGCGCCTCTATCGCCTAGCCCGGTCGAAAGCCTATCTCTTCGCCGGCGTCGAAATCCGTTGGAAATGCGCGCACGAACTGATTTCGGACGACATTCCGCCCGAGGCGATGTTCCAGTTTCCCGGCGGTCTCGCCGATCATCTGAAGGAACAGGTGGGATCCCGCGAATGCGCGACCAGCGTTTTCTTCTCGGGCAACCAGGATTTTCCAGGGACGGCGGGCCGCGTCGAATGGGCGGTTGCCTGGCCGCTCTGGTCGGACGGCAGCTATAGCTGGTATTGCAACACGATCCCGACCCCCGATGGCGGCACTCATGAAGCGGGTCTGCGCGCCGCGCTGGTCAAGGGCATCCGCGCCTTCGCCGAACTGGTGGGCCAGAAAAAGGGCAAGGACATCAGCGCCGACGACATCATGACGTCATCGGAAATCATGCTGTCAGTATTCATCCGCGATCCCCAGTTTCAAAGCCAGACCAAGGATAGGCTAACGTCCCCGGACGCCGCGCGACTGGTCGAAAATGCGGTGCGCGACCATTTCGATCATTTTCTGACCGATCATATGGATCGCGGCAAGGCGCTGCTGGCCTATGTCATCGATCGCATGGACGAACGGCTCAAGCGCAAGGCCGAGAAAGAGGTCAAGCGCAAGACCGCGACCAGCGCGCGCAAGCTGCGCCTGCCCGGCAAGCTGACCGACTGTTCCACCGACGATCCCGAAGGCACTGAAATCTTTCTGGTGGAGGGCGATTCGGCCGGCGGCTCCGCCAAGCAGGCGCGCGACCGCAAGACGCAGGCGATCTTGCCCCTGCGCGGCAAGATCCTAAACGTCGCATCGGCGAACAACGCCAAGATTTTGGCCAATCAGGAAATCGCCGACATGATCCTGGCGCTCGGCTGCGGCACGCGCAAGGATTGCAACCCGGACAGCCTGCGTTACGAGCGCATCGTCATCATGACTGACGCCGATGTCGATGGCGCGCATATCGCGACTCTGCTGATGACCTTCTTCTTCCAAGAAATGCCCGAACTGGTGCGGCGCGGCCATCTCTACCTTGCCCAGCCGCCCCTCTATCGCATCGTATCGGGCGGCAAGAGCCTCTATGCGCGCGACGACGCCCATCGCGAGGCGCTGATGAAGAAGGAGTTCAAGGGCAAGAAGGTAGAGGTCAGCCGGTTCAAGGGGCTTGGCGAAATGAACCCGATGCAGTTGCGCGAGACCACCATGGATCCCAAGACCCGCAGCATGATCCGCATCACCCTGCCCGCCGATGTCGAGGAACGCGCCGGGGTGCGCGATCTGGTCGACCGGCTGATGGGCACAAATCCGGCCCATCGCTTTGCTTTCATTCAGGAAAATGCCGCCGCCGTGGACGAGGAAGCGATCGACGCGTGAGGGGGAGGACCATCTGATATGTCGCCTGATCCCGCGCGCCCACTATTATCCTGGTTTCCTGCTTTCGCGGTCGCATGGTTGCTGATCGCGTCTCTCGCGGCGCTCGTCCTGTTCGCTGCACCTGCCACCGCCCAACCCACCGCAGCGTACCAATCGCGCGCAGCCCAACTCGTCCGCATCCTGTCCACGCCGGGCGACGAGACGGACTTTTTCTCAGACCTGTTCCTCAGGGCTGTCTCTACCGAGCAATGGCGTGCCGTCGCTGCCGATTTGCGCCAGCACAATGGCAAGCCGGTCGCCCTGGGGTCGGTTCGACAGGATGGTCCCAGCGCCGGTCAGGTCGAGATTCGCTATGAGAAGGCCGTGGTCGGCTTCACGCTCGTCGTGGCTCCCGCCGCCCCAAATCTCGTGATCGGCCTGCGCATCGTCGGCGTCGGCCGCACGAACGACAGCATGGCGAAGGTCTTGGGCGACCTGGCGGCCCTTCCCGGTCGTACCGCCTTCGCCGCGGCAAAACTGACCGATGCCGGGCCGCAACTGATCGCAGCGCGCGCGCCCGACGCACAGATGGCGACCGGCTCCTCCTTCAAGCTCATCCTATTGGCGGAAGCCGCCCGCGCCGTTGCAGCGGGCGAGCGGCGTTGGGCGGACGTTATTCCGCTCGCGCATAAGAGCTTTTCTGGCCGCCTGATGCGCTATCCCGACAATGCGCCCATGACGCTGCATAGCCTCGCCGCCGCGATGATCGCCGAAAGCGACAATAGCGCGGCGGACTCGCTGCTGCTTGCGCTAGGGCGGGAAAGAATCGACGCCATGGTCCGGGCGACAGGTCATGCCGATCCAGACAAGACGCTGCCCCTGCTCACCACGGCGGAAGCCTTCGCCCTGAAAATGCCGGCCAATGCAGCGCTGCGAGACCGTTATGTGAGCAGCTCGCCGGCCGAACGCCGCATCTTGCTGCGTGATAATGCCGCGCGCCTCGAACCCGGCATGATCGACATCGGCAGCATCGCCGAAACCCCCGCCGCGATCGACCGGATCGAATGGTTCGCCTCACCCATGGACGAGATTCGCCTGATCGACCATTTGCGCAGGCAGGGCGGCGAGGCGCTCGCGATCCTTGCCATCGAACCAGGCATCGCCGCCGCCGACGCGAAACGCTGGGCCTATCTCGGCTATAAGGGCGGCAGCGAACCCGGCGTCATCGCGATGAACTTCCTCGCCCGCGCGCATGACGGCCAATATTATGCGGTCAGTGCGGCCTGGAACGATCCCGCCGCGCGGGTGGACGAGGCGCGCTTCGTCGCGCTGATGACGCGGGCGCTCAACCTGCTGGCTCGCTAATGCGCTCGACCTAGGCGGTCAGCGCCTCGACCAGTGCCTTCACCTTCTTCTGCCGCCATTGCGGCATCGGCGCGATCAGCCAATAGGACAGCGTGGAACGCGACGCTTCCCCGACCACCCGTACCCGCCCGGAGGAGATATCCGCCTGCGCCAGCAGCGACGGTACGCTCGCCCAGCCAAAGCCGTTCGCCGCTGCCTCGATCGCAAGGCCCGCATCCGCGACGCGGATCGTCACCGGCTCCTCGCCATGGGGGCTACCGGGCCATTCGATCCGGTGTGCGGGTCCGCCCGCCACAGCTTCGACGGTCACGAAGGTCGCTTCGCCGATCGCCACGCCTTCATGCTCACCGTGAGAGTCCGCCAGCCGCAAGGCGAGGTCCAGATTCGCCTCGGTGAAATCCAGCGCGTCATCGGCCGCCACCAGTTGGAACCGCAGGTCGGGCTGGGTCGCGGCATAAGCGGCGAGCCGCGCCTGAAGCCATTTGGCGGTAATGTCGCGCGGCGCGGCGATCGTGAGCGCCGAACTCGCCTGTCCCGCCTGCATCGCGCGCACGGCTTCCTCAAATTCCAAAAATCCGGCGCGCAGGGCATCCAGCCCCGCCTCCGTCTCCGGCGTCAGTTCCAGCCCCTTGGGCGTCCGGCGGAACAGGACGACGCCCAGCATATCCTCCAGCGCGCGGATTTGCTGCCCCACAGCCGCCGGAGTCACCGCCAGTTCGTCGGCCGCGCGCGTGAAGGACAGATGCCGCGCCGCCGCGTCCAGCACGCGCAGGCCGTTCATCGGCAAATGGGTGCGCTTCATTCCGCCACCGCCGGTGCGACCAATGCAAAGCCAGGAATGGCCACGTCGAACGTGACGCCATCGGCACCCAGCATATGATAGCGCCCCTTCATCGAACCCGTCGGCGTATTGAGCGGGCAGCCCGACACATAGTCATAGCTTTTGCCCGGCTGCACCACCGGCTGCTCGCCCACCACCCCGTCGCCATCAACCCGATGCTGCGCGCCGCGCCCATCGGTGATGATCCAGTGCCGGGTCAGCAATTGCACCGGCTGGCTGCCGATATTTTCGATCCGGATATGGTAGGCCCAGAACCAGCGTCCCCGATCCGGCTCCGACTGTTCGGGCAGGAAGGTGACGGCGACGTGCACCGTGATGTCATGCGTCGTCGCATGGAAGGGAAACAGGGCGTTCATGGACATGAGAGATGCGCCCGGCAGAGCCGATCCGTCAACGCCCTATCGATGCCAGCGCCCTGTCGAGATCGGCGATCACATCGTCCGGATCCTCCAGGCCGACATTCAGCCGCAGCATATCCTCGGTCACGCCGATTTCCAGCCGCGCCTCTTCCGCCATGCCATAATGGGTGGTCGATGCAGGATGGGTCATCAACGATCGCGAATCGCCGATATTGTTACTGATATCGACCAGTTCCAGCCCGTTCAGCAGCCCATGCGCCTCCGCCCGGCCGCCGCCGACATAGAGCGAGAATATCGGCCCGGCCATCGTCATTTGCGACATGGCCAGACCATGCTGGGGATGGCTTTCAAGGCCCGGATACAGGACTTTTTCAACGCATCCTTCGAGAAACGCCGCGACCTTGAGCGCATTTTCGCTCTGCCGCCGGATGCGCAGGTCCAATGTTTCCAGCCCCTTGAGCACCACCCAGGCGTTGAACGGCGACAGGGTCGGCCCGGTGTTGCGATGGAAGGGCAGCAATGTGCCCAAAATCCATTCTTCGGTCCCGCAAATGGCGCCCGCGAGCACGCGTCCCTGGCCGTCCATCATCTTCGTGGCGCTATAGGCGACGACATCCGCACCATAATCCATCGGCCGCTGGAGCGCCGGCGTCGCGAACGCATTGTCCACGACGCTGGTGATACCGTGGGCCTTGGCGATGCCGCACACCTTTGCCAGATCGACGATATCCATCGTCGGATTGGCGGGCGTCTCGAAGAAGAAAACCTTGGTATTGGGGCGGATCGCCGCCTCCCAGGCGCCGGTATCGCGCCCGTCCACGGTCGTCGTCTCGATCCCGAATTTCGGCAGCAGCGAATCGGTCAACCAGCGGCACGAGCCGAACGCCGCCTTGGCGGCGACGACATGGTCGCCTGCCGATAGCTGGCACAGCAAAGCCGCCGTCATTGCGGCCATGCCCGTCGCGGTCGCGCGGCAGGCTTCCGCCCCCTCCAGCAAGGCGATCCGCTGTTCCAGCATCTCGACAGTCGGATTTTGCAGGCGTGAATAGGTCATGCCCTGCTGATCGCCGGCAAAGCGCGCCGCCGCATCCTCCGCCCGGTCGTAGCTATAGCCGCTGGTCAGGAACAGCGCTTCGGAGGTTTCGCCCCATTCGCTGCGCGCGGTGCCGCCCCGGATCGCCAGCGTCGCGGGCTTCCAGTGGCGGGTGATATCGGGGTTCTGCCCGCTCTTGCGCTTCATAATGCCCTCAAATCCCGTGGGGACAGCCAATAGCCGTCCGGTCAATCCATCCGGTCAAAGCACCGCCAGCACGGCGTCGCCCATCTCGACCGTGGTCATCGCGCCGCCCAGATCGGGGCTGCGCGCGCCGTTGGCCAACGCCTTGCTCACCGCCGCCTCGATGCGATCCGCCTGTGCGCCAAGCCCCAGCGAATAGCGCAGCATCATCGCAGCCGACAGGACCGTCGCCAGCGGATTGGCCTTGCCCTGCCCGGCAATGTCGGGGGCGGAACCGTGGATCGGCTCGTAAAGACCCTGCCCGCTGCCGTTAAGCGTGGCGGACGCCAGCATGCCGATCGAGCCAACGCACATGCTCGCCTGATCGGACAATATGTCGCCAAACAGGTTGCCGGTCACGATCACGTCGAACTGACCGGGGTTGCGCACGAGCTGCATGGCGGCGTTGTCGACATACATATGGCTGAGCGCGACATCGGGATATTCGGCCGAAACCTCGATCACCACGTCCCGCCACAACTGGCTGGTTTCCAGCACATTGGCCTTGTCGACCGAACAGAGCTTGCCCCGGCGGGCCTGCGCCGCCTTGAAGCCGCTATGCGCGATCCGGCGCACCTCGGCCTCATTATAGGACATGACGTCATAGCCTTCGCGCAGGCCGTCGGCGGTGGTGCGAAAGCCTTTCTCGCCGAAATACACGTCACCATTTGTTTCGCGCACGATCAGCAGATCGATCGCGCTCGCCACTTCGGGCTTGAGCGCGGATTCGCCGGCCAGTTCGGGAAAAACCTTCGCCGGACGGAGATTGGAAAACAGCCCCAGTTCCTTGCGCAGCCCAAGGATCGCCTGTTCGGGCCGCAAATGCCGCTCCAGCGCGTCGCAACTAGGATCGCCGACCGCGCCGAACAGGATGGCGTCGGCGCGCTTCGCCAGCTCCAGCGTCTCGGGCGGCAGCGGATGACCCACCGCCTTAAAGGCCGCACCGCCGACCAGCCCATCCTCATAGGTGAGGCCATCGATCGCCAGCGCATCGAGCACCCGCTTCGCCTGCGCGACGATCTCGGGTCCGATACCGTCTCCGGGCAACAGGGCGATCAACATGCCAGCACTCCTCACATCCAGTCGCCGCGCCTTATGAAGCTACCGCCGATCACGCAACCGCTCTTTTAAGCCGCTCGACCAGCCTCTCGCGCGCAGAGAAGATATCCGCGCGCCGGTCGGCCAGCAGCGAGCGCTCCAGGAAAAAGCCGGTCAGCGCCAGACCGTCGATGATGTCGCTCCATTCGGCCAGCCCGCCGGTGAGTAGGAACGGCGGAAGGCGAAGCAGCCGCTTTTCGTAGCCGGTGGCAGCGGAGAGGCTCACCGCGGCGGCACTGCGCGGACTGACGAAGGCGAGATCGGTCGTCGCGCCCGTCGCGGCACAGCGCGTCAGGTCCAGCCCGAAGCCAAGCTCGGCCAGCAACAGCAATTCATAGCGGATCAGCGCCACCGCCCAGCCACGCGCGGCGGGCGCAGCCTCCACAGCGTTCAGCAGGCCGTCAAGCGCCTCGTACTGCGCAGGACAAGGCACGCCTTCGGGCAGGCTCGCCGCCGTCAGCGCGCAGGCCCAGTCGATCGCCGCCGCCGGCAGGGGTTCCGCCAGCAAAGGCGCCCGACTATGGCTCAGTTCTACCGTCAGGCTGGCGAGTTGCTCATCGGTGCGGGCGCGAAATTCCGCCTTCACCTGATTGCCCGGCAGCAACACAGGCCGCAGCGCGCGGGAGCGCGCGCCGCGCACATAACCGGCGACCAGACCGTGCGCGGGCGTCAGCAATCGCGCGACCGCGCCATGTTCGCCATGATGGCGAAGGGCGCAGACGATGGCGGATGTGATGAGCGCGGCCATGCCCCGGCTTTAGTCGCAAGCCCTGGCCGTCGTCACGCCGTTCGGCGCGAAACCCAGCTTATTTCGTGGAATATTGGCCTGATTCGGCGTTCCAGTGCTGGCGCGCAAACGCTTTGGCGGCCGACATCGTCGTGAATTTCTCGTCCTGCAAGGTCGCGGTGACGATCGGATAGCCCTGCGAATTATAGCGGGTGTCGCGCACGGTCAGGCGATAGCCGCCCTCCTCGTCCTTGCTGATCAGAAAGGGTTTCAGGACTTCGCGGCTCATCGGGCATTTCCTTCGGGCTTAAAAAAGAAATAACGGGCGGCGCATGCGCACCGCCCGGTTGTGGTTATTCAGCCGAGCAGGTCGGCGACAATCTGTTTCAGCTCAGCATGAGACAATATGCCGTCGGAAGCTCCGTTTACACGGGAACGCGACGCAACGGCGCGCGACGCGCGGCCAAAGCTGGCGGAAAGTGTAGGTCTGGAAGAAGAAGTATCAGAAATTTGCATGTAATCCTTGCAGCCAATGCCGCGACTTGTGAGTAGGACGCGCCATCCATTGACGGCGCGACGCTGGTGCATTCCTTGGGGAGAGCCATGATCGACGGGAAGCTATTGCTTCGCAGAAGGCTTCCGGCCGCAAATTCGCCGCCTGGAAGAGTCATAGATCGTCATGAATGACGTCAGCAAAGCCCATATAGCGACTTTTTACCGATTTTGCAAATGCAGCATAAATCGCGCGCTTGTCGCCAGCCAGCGTTCATCCATGAAAATAATCATAGACCTGCTGCGCCACCGCCTTCGACACGCCGGGCGCCCGCAACAAATCCTCCAGCGCCGCACTTTTCACCGCCTTCGCCGTGCCGAAATGCATCAGCAGCGCCTTCTTGCGCGCCGGCCCGATGCCGGGCACTTCATCGAGCGAACTGACCGTGATTGCCTTCCTGCGCTTGGCCCGGTGCGCGCCGATCGCGAAGCGATGCGCCTCGTCCCGCAACCGCTGCATGTAGAACAACACGGGATGGTTGAGCGGCAGGATGATCTCGCGCCCGTCCATCAGGTGGAACACTTCCCGGCCCTCGCGGCCATGATGCGGCCCCTTGGCGACGCCGATCATGCAAACATCCTCAATGCCCATATCCTCCAGCATCGTGCGCGCCGCCGATAGCTGACCCTTGCCGCCGTCGATCAGCACCAGGTCTGGCCATTCGCCACCATCCCGATCAGGATCCTCTTTCGCCGCGCGACCAAAGCGCCGTTCGAACATTTCGCGCATCATCGCGAAATCATCATTCGATATCTCGGGATTCTTCATGTTGAACTTGCGATAGGCGCTCTTGCGAAACCCTTCCGGCCCGGCGACCACCATCGCCCCGAGCGCATGAGCGCCCTGAATATGGCTGTTGTCGTAGATTTCGATCCGGTCCGGCACGTCATCGAGGCCGAAAATATCCACCATTTCGGCCAGCACCTTTGCCTGCGTCGTCGTCTCGGCCAGCCGGCGATCCAGCGCTTCCACCGCATTGCGCTGCGCCTGCCGGATCAGGCGCGTGCGATCGCCGCGCTGGGGCACCTCTATCCTGACACGGCTGCCGATCCGCTCGGTCAGGGCCTGCGCCATCAGTTCGCATTCGGCGGGCGCGCGGTCGGACAGGATCAGCCGGGGGGGCGGCACTTCCTCGTAAAATTGCGCCATGAAACTCGCCAGCACCTCATCCTCGGCCACTTCGGCAGTGTGGACCGGGAAGAAGCTGCGATGGCCCCAATTCTGGCCACCGCGAATGAAGAAGGCCTGGATGCACATCGCGCCGCCCTGCGTCGCCAGCGCAAATATGTCTGCATCGCCCAGCCCTTCGGCATTGATCGCCTGGCTGCCCTGAATGAATGTCAGCGCTTTCAGCCGGTCGCGCACCACGGCCGCCTGTTCGAAATCCATGGCGTCGGACGCCGCCTGCATCGCCGCGCCCAGCTTCTGCTGCACCTTGGTCGATTTACCGCCGAGAAAATCCTGCGCGTCCTGCACGAGTTCGCGATAGCCTGCCTCGTCAATTCGGCCGACGCAGGGCGCGGAGCAGCGCTTGATCTGATAGAGCAGGCAGGGGCGCGAGCGATTGGCGAAGAAACTGTCCGTGCAACTGCGCAGCAGGAACAGCTTCTGGAGCGCGTTGATCGTGCGCGTCACCGAACCTGCGCTGGCGAACGGACCATAATAGCGCCCCTTCGCCTTCCGCGCGCCGCGATGCTTCTGCACGCGCGGAAAGTCGTGATCCTCGCGCAGCAGGATGAACGGAAAGCTTTTATCGTCGCGCAGCAGGACGTTATAAGGCGGGCGGTAGCGCTTGATGAGCTGCGCCTCCAGCAACAGTGCTTCCGCCTCACTGTTGGTGGTCACGATCGTCATCGACCGGGTCTGCGCCACCATCCGTTGCAAACGACGAGGCAGGCGATCCACCTGCGTGTAGTTCGCGACGCGATTGCGCAAGGCACGCGCCTTGCCGACATAAAGCACATCCCCACGCGCATCCTGCATGCGATAGACGCCCGGACGGGTCGGCAGGGTTTTGAGCGTGTTGCGGATCGCCTCTACTCCGGCGTCCATGTCCGGCGCGCCCTGCCCGCGCACGGTATAGCTGGCCTTGTCTTCATTGAAGCGGTCGGGGGATTGGGGGGAGGACATGGGGAACAGATAGCGGGGGGCGCTGCGATGGCAATGGGCCGCGGCAGGCGAGGCAAAATCGGCACCCTGGTTGATCGCGCTCGCCCCCATCCTATCTCCACGTCACAACCGACAGGTGGCCGGCATATCCCCGCGCCGCGTCGCGCTCCATATTTTCACGAAAAGGGTTCATCATGACAGTCAAGGCCTTCGGTGCCCATGCCGCCGACAAACCTCTGGAGTCGATGGAGATTGAGCGCCGCGCGGTCGGCGCGCATGATGTTCAGATCGCCATCGCCTATTGCGGCATCTGCCATTCCGATCTGCATCAGGTGCGGTCGGAATGGGAGGGCACGCTGTATCCCTGCGTGCCGGGCCACGAGATTGTCGGCCATGTCACCGCAGTTGGGCCGGACGTTACCGACTTCAATGTGGGCGACATCGTCGGAGTCGGCTGTATGGTCGACAGTTGTCGGCAATGCCCGTCCTGCGAGGAAGGGCTGGAGCAATATTGCACCGGCACCGGCACCGGCTTTGTAGGCACCTACAACGGACCGACGCCCGATGCACCCGGCCATACGCTCGGCGGCTACTCGCAAAGCATCGTCGTAAACGACAAATTTGTGCTGAAAATCCGGCACCCTGAGGATCAACTGGCCGGGGTCGCGCCGCTGCTCTGCGCCGGAATCACAACATGGTCACCGCTGCGCCACTGGAATGTCGGGCCGGGCAAGAAGGTCGGGATCGTCGGCATCGGAGGCCTTGGTCATATGGGCGTGAAGCTCGCTCACGCGCTGGGCGCCCATGTCGTCGCCTTCACCACGTCCGAAGGCAAACGACAGGACGCGCTCGATCTGGGTGCGGACGAAGTGGTCGTTTCGCGCGATGCAGACCAGATGGGCGCGCACGCAGGCAGCTTCGACTTCATTCTGAACACCGTGGCGGCCAGCCACAATCTCGACGCTTTCACCCTGCTGCTCAAGCGCGAAGGGACATTGTGCGTCGTGGGCGTGCCGGAACATCCGCATCCCTCGCCATCGGTCGGCGTGCTGATCTTCGGCCGCAGATCGATCGCGGGATCGCTGATCGGCGGGATCACCGAGACGCAGGAGATGCTGGATTTCTGCGCGGAAAAGGGCATCATCGCCGACATTGAGATGGTGTCCGCAGAGGGCATTGAGCGGGCCTATGACCGGATGCAGAAAAGCGACGTCAAATATCGGTTCGTGATCGACAACGCCACGCTGGCGGCCTGATGAATGAGGTAGCGGTAACCGGCTGCCAGCGTCTACTTCGCAGAGCAGAGCCGATCAGAGTGTCATTTGTGCCGCGATGGATCATGACGCCTAAAAGGGGAACGATTGCAACGCCATGACGTTTGCCTTAGGCAAACAAGCGGGGCGATCGAGACATTTCATGACAATAGCGGTTTCGACCCAGGGCAGCGATCGCTTTGAACTGCTGGTTCAAAGCGTCACCGACTACGCCATCTATATGCTCGATCCCATGGGAATCGTCGTGAGCTGGAATGCGGGCGCCCGCCGGTTCAAGGGCTATGAAGCCGATGAAATCATAGGACAGCATTTTTCGCGCTTCTATTCGCCGGAAGATCTGGCCGCCGGCATCCCCGCGATCGCGCTGCATACCGCCGAAACCGAAAATCGGTTCGAGGCCGAAGGCTGGCGCATTCGCAAGGATGGCGGCCGTTTCTGGGCCAATGTCGTCATTGATCCCATTCGTGATCCGCAGGGCAGGCTGATCGGCTTCGCCAAGATCACCCGCGACCTCACCGAGCGACGCGAGGCGGAAGAGGCGCTTCGACGCAGCGAAGAGCGGTTTCGCCTGCTGGTGCAGAGCGTCACCGATTACGCCATTTACATGCTCGATCCCGTCGGCACGATCACCAGTTGGAATGCAGGCGCTGAACGGTTCAAGGGATATAGGTCCGACGAGATACTGGGGCAGAATTTCTCCCGCTTTTATTCCGAAAAGGACAGGCTGGCGGGCATTCCTTCGCGCGCGCTCGAAACAGCGGAACGCGAAGGACGGTTCGAAGCGGAAGGCTGGCGCATCCGCAAGGATGGCACCCGCTTCTGGGCCAATGTCGTGATCGATCCCGTTCGCGATGCCATCGGAACCCTTATCGGTTTCGCCAAGGTCACGCGCGACCTTACCGAGCGGATGAAAACCCAGCAGACACTCGAAGAAGCCCGCGAAGCGGTCTTTCAGGCGCAGAAGATGGACGCCATCGGCAAGCTGACCGGGGGCGTGGCGCATGATTTCAACAATCTGCTGGCCGTGATCGTCGGCAGCATCGATCTTGCCCGCCAGCGACTCACTACGGGCGCCGACATCACCCGCTATCTCGACAATGCGATGACGGCGGCCGAACGCGGCGCGACGCTGACGCAGCGGATGCTTGCCTTCGCACGCAAACAGGAACTCAAGCTTGCCAGCGTCGATTGCGTGGCGCTGGTGCGGGACATGGCGAATCTGCTTCAGGCGACCCTGGGGACGGGCATTGCGATCGAGACTCGCTTCCCCGCCGGTTTCAGCCCGGCTCATGCCGATCCGGCGCAGCTCGAACTGGCGCTGCTCAACCTGGCCGTCAACGCCCGCGACGCCATGCCCGACGGCGGCAAGATTCTGATCGAGGGTGTGGAGCTGGCGCCGGAAAAGTGCATGGGGCTAAAACTTGCCGAGGGCCGCTATATCCAGCTGTCCGTCTCCGATGAAGGACTGGGGATGGACGCCGACACGCTGGCCCGTGCGCGCGAACCCTTTTTCACGACCAAAGGCGTCGGCAAGGGCACGGGACTTGGGCTTTCCATGGTGCATGGCTTTGCCGAGCAGTGCGGCGGCGCTCTCCATATCGCCAGCGCGCCCGGTCAGGGCGCTACCGTCTCCCTCTGTCTGCCGGTAGCGCATATGATTGAATCGCGGGACAGCGCACAGGCGCTGGAAATATGCGATGCGGGTACAAATCCGCTGGTCATCCTGGCAGTGGACGATGACGATCTGGTACTGACCAACACCGCCGGGCTGCTGGAGGATATGGGGCATACGGTATTTCAGGCGGGATCGGCCCGGCAGGCGCTGGATATGCTGGATCAAGGTCATTTCGACATCGTCATCACCGATCATGCGATGCCCGGCATGACCGGCGCTCAGCTTGCCGACATGATCGAGGAGCGATGGCCCGATATGCCCGTCGTCATCGTCACCGGCTTTGCCGAACTGCCTCCGCAAGCGGTGAATCGGCTGAGGCTCGACAAGCCGTTCAAACAATCCGATCTGTCCGTCATGCTCTCCAGAGCGCGGCAAAGCGTGCGGTCGGAGCCGGTGACGCAGAATCCGATCAGGTCCGACAGCGCCTGAGGGCATCAATCGCCCATTTGGCGACAATTCGCCTTGTCGCTAAAACAGCTTCTTGTCACGACGGTATATATCGCGAATGTGAGACTAGATTCTCGCCATTAACCAGCAGGACCGCATGGACATCGCACCCGCGCCGACACCGACCTCGCATTTCTTCACTTCGCTGCGGACGCGGATTCATTATCTTGACTGGGGCAACCCGACAGCGCCCACGCTGATTCTTTCCCATGGCGGATTCGACCATGCGCATAGCTGGGACCGGACGGCGCGCGCGCTCGCTGGAGATTTCCATGTAATAGCGCCGGACCTGCGCGGGCATGGGGACAGCGACTGGTCGACCGACGGCGGCTATTCGATCGACAAATGCGTCTATGATCTGGCCCAGCTTGTGGACCTTGTGGATCGTTCGCCTGTGCTCATCGTGGGCCATTCCTTCGGCGGGGCAGTCGCCTTGCGCTATGCCGCCCTGTTTCCCGAAAATGTCGCGAAAGTCGTTGCGATCGAAGGACTTGGCCTATCTCCCAAACGACTGGAAGAGGCGAGTCAATTCGAAGCGCCCGATCGGTGGCGGTCCTGGATCGAGGCTCGCCGCGCCAGCGCGCGGCGCGTGCCGCGCTGCTACCCCACGATCGAGGCAGCCGTCGCCCGCATGCGCGAGCGCAACGATCACCTGTCGCTGGAGCAGGCGCTGCATCTGACGTCGCATGGCGTCAACCGGAACGAGGATGGCAGCTATAGCTGGAAATTCGATCCCTATTTCCACGGCCAGCCGATATTCGGCGGGACGGATGAGGAACTGCCGGAGTTCTGGCGGCGAATCAGCTGTCCGACCCTCCTGTGCATCGGCCTTAACAGCTGGGCGTCGAACCCGGCGCAGGACGGTCGCATGGCGCATTTTTCTGACGCCAGACTGGTGGAGTTCGCGGATGCGGGTCATTGGCTTCATCACGACCAGTTCGACCAGTTTCTCGCCGAGCTGCGTGCCTTCCTGTAACGGCGCGACCGATCGGATCATCGACGCATCAGGTAGGCCCGTCTCTCCGGCATAACGCGCTGATCGCCGCCTCATATTCCTCTCGCAACTGCGCAATGAAGGCGGCGGCCGGCTGCACCTTATGGATCGCCCCGATCCCCTGCCCCGCGCCCCACACATCGCGCCAGGCTTTCGCGCCATCGCCCAGCGACCCGAAATTCATCGCCGATGCTTCCGGCAGTGTATCGGGGTCCAGCCCCGCCGCCACGATGCTGGGGCGCAGATAATTGCCCGAAACGCCTGTGAAGTGATCCGAATAGACGATGTCGGCCGCGCCACTATCCACGATCATCTGCTTATAGGCAGGTTCCGCATTCGCCTCTTCCGTTGCGATGAAGGGCGACCCCATATAGGCTAAGTCAGCGCCCATCGCTCGCGCGGCGGCGATGGATCGACCCGACGCTATCGCACCCGATAGGGCCAGCGGGCCATCGAACCAGGCGCGGATTTCCTGAACCAGTGCGAAGGGCGACAATATCCCGGCATGCCCGCCCGCCCCGGCCGCGACCGCGATCAGCCCGTCGGCGCCCTTTGCGATCGCCTTGCGCGCAAACCCGTCATTGATGACATCGTGCAGGACGATACCACCATAGCTGTGGACGGCGGCGTTCACATCCTCCCGCGCGCCGAGCGAGGTGATGACGATCGGCACCTTGTAGCGAACGCACAGTTCCAGATCCTCCTCCAGCCGCGCATTGCTGCGGTGAACGATCAGGTTCACGGCAAACGGCGCGTCCGCTGGCGTGAGGGCATCGCCGATTTCCTGAAGCCATGCCTCGAACATGCCGGACGGGCGCGCGTTGAGCGAAGGAAATGCGCCGACAATGCCAGCCCGGCACTGGGCAATCACCAGTTCGGGCCGCGAAATGATGAACATGGGCGACCCGATCAACGGCAGCGACAGTCGGCCTTCGAGCAGTGCTGGCAAGGTCATGAATCCACTCCCGCAATATCGATCATCGCGGCTAACATCCCCGGAGGTCTTGAAAAAGTCAAAACTCGACCGTATTGATCGGGCAATACAGTAAGGCGGTCTGACGGCATCGGGGGAACAGCATCATGTACAGCGAAGATGATCTGCAAGATGCCGTAGCGGCGGGCGCCATTTCTTCCGAGGCAGCGCAGGCGCTACGCAACCATGTCGCAACATTGCGCGCCAGTCCCGCGGTTGATGAAGAACATTTTCGCCTGCTCACCGGCTTCAACGATATTTTTGTCGCCATCGCGTCGATCATCCTGCTGGTGGCGGTCGGCTGGCTCGGCAACGGCCTTGGGACGGGCGCGCCGGGCGTGCTCATCGCCGCGTCCAGTTGGGGACTCGCCGAATATTTCACGCGTCGGCGGCGCATGGCCCTTCCGTCCATCCTGCTGCTCGCGGGTTTCATCGGCGGCGTCGCCTCGGCGCTTTTCGCTCTGGCAAGCAAGGTCTTTCCGCATACCGGCGATCGAGGCGATGCGCTGATCCTGTCGGGCGCCGCATTGCTCACCGCCGTCGCGGCGCTGATCCACTGGCGGCGCTTCATGGTGCCGATCACGGTGGCGGCGGGAGCGGCGGCCGGGGCCGGAGTGGTCGCAGGGCTGGTCCTTGCGGCCTTGCCGGAGCACAGCGTCACACCCTTCCTGCTTCTGCTGGTCGCCGGCATCGCGATCTTCGCGCTCGCCATGGGTTGGGACATGTCGGATCGCGCCCGTTCGACCCGCAATTCCGATGTCGCCTTCTGGCTCCATCTGACCGCCGCGCCGATGATCGCGCATTCGCTGTTTCAACTGCTGGGGGTGTTCGGTGGCGAGATCGGCGTCGCGAAAGCGCTGCTCGTGATTGCGCTCTACATCGTTTTTGGGGTCGTGGCCCTGGCGATCGACCGGCGCGCGCTGCTCGTGTCCAGCCTCGCTTATGTGCTGTATGCGCTCTACGCCCTATTCAAGCAGGCGGGGGCGGTGGAACTGTCCGCCGCTTTCACCGCGCTGGTGATCGGATCGTCGCTGCTGCTGCTCTCGGCGCTCTGGCATCGGGCGCGCACGGCTATCATCGGCCTGCTGCCCGACGATATCACCCGGCGCCTTCCCTATCTCGACCGCGCCGCCGTCTGAGAGTCTGTTTGGAAATGCGCGGAAGACCGCACCGGCCCTCACCCCCACCCGACCGCCCAGACATAATATCCTGATGGGCGGTCGGGTGGG